>NZ_CP126115.1:125000-127500 GCF_030123505.1 Neobacillus sp. YX16 | reverse complement strand
AAAAAACTTGGTGCGGGTGAAGGGAGTCGAACCCCCACGCCTTGCGGCGCCAGATCCTAAGTCTGGTGCGTCTGCCAATTCCGCCACACCCGCAAATATCATAGATTATTTTCTAATGAAAAAACTTGGTTATTTTTCTTCGAAAAAAACTTGGTGAGCCATGAAGGATTCGAACCTTCGACCCTCTGATTAAAAGTCAGATGCTCTACCAACTGAGCTAATGGCTCGTTCAATTAATTTTTAGAAATCAACTAGTTTTTTATGCTCAAAATCCCTTCGGGATTTCGCGCATACTTCCGCTGATGTAAATCAACGAAGCAAAAAGCATGGTGCCGGCGAGAGGACTTGAACCCCCAACCTACTGATTACAAGTCAGTTGCTCTACCAATTGAGCTACCCCGGCGTAATTCTAAATTATTTTTACTTCATGAAATATTGAAAGTTACTCTCACTATCGTAAAAAAATATGGTTATTTTGCTATCGCAAAAATCTTTGGTGGAGGATGACGGGATCGAACCGCCGACCCTCTGCTTGTAAGGCAGATGCTCTCCCAGCTGAGCTAATCCTCCATATATAAAGCCTGGCAACGTCCTACTCTCACAGGGACAAAGTCCCAACTACCATCGGCGCTGAGAAGCTTAACTTCCGTGTTCGGTATGGGAACGGGTGTGACCTTCTCGCCATTGCTGCCAGACTATTTTTTTGAGGTATCATTCCCTCAAAACTAGATAATTTCAGAAGAAGTTTGTAAAACGAGTTCGCTTTTATAAATTGGTTAAGTCCTCGAACGATTAGTATCAGTCAGCTCCACATGTTACCACGCTTCCACCTCTGACCTATCAACCTGATCATCTTTCAGGGTTCTTACTAGCTTGACGCTATGGGAAATCTCATCTTGAGGGGGGCTTCATGCTTAGATGCTTTCAGCACTTATCCCGTCCGCACATAGCTACCCAGCGATGCCTTTGGCAAGACAACTGGTACACCAGCGGTGCGTCCATCCCGGTCCTCTCGTACTAAGGACAGCTCCTCTCAAATTTCCTGCGCCCACGACGGATAGGGACCGAACTGTCTCACGACGTTCTGAACCCAGCTCGCGTACCGCTTTAATGGGCGAACAGCCCAACCCTTGGGACCGACTACAGCCCCAGGATGCGATGAGCCGACATCGAGGTGCCAAACCTCCCCGTCGATGTGGACTCTTGGGGGAGATAAGCCTGTTATCCCCGGGGTAGCTTTTATCCGTTGAGCGATGGCCCTTCCATGCGGAACCACCGGATCACTAAGCCCGACTTTCGTCCCTGCTCGACTTGTAGGTCTCGCAGTCAAGCTCCCTTGTGCCTTTACACTCTGCGAATGATTTCCAACCATTCTGAGGGAACCTTTGGGCGCCTCCGTTACTCTTTAGGAGGCGACCGCCCCAGTCAAACTGCCCACCTGACACTGTCTCCCACCCCGATAAGGGGTGCGGGTTAGAATTTCAATACAGCCAGGGTAGTATCCCACCGACGCCTCCACCGAAGCTAGCGCTCCGGTTTCTCAGGCTCCTACCTATCCTGTACAAGCTGTACCAAAATTCAATATCAGGCTACAGTAAAGCTCCACGGGGTCTTTCCGTCCTGTCGCGGGTAACCTGCATCTTCACAGGTACTATAATTTCACCGAGTCTCTCGTTGAGACAGTGCCCAGATCGTTACGCCTTTCGTGCGGGTCGGAACTTACCCGACAAGGAATTTCGCTACCTTAGGACCGTTATAGTTACGGCCGCCGTTTACTGGGGCTTCGATTCAGAGCTTCGCTTGCGCTAACCCCTCCTCTTAACCTTCCAGCACCGGGCAGGCGTCAGCCCCTATACTTCGCCTTGCGGCTTCGCAGAGACCTGTGTTTTTGCTAAACAGTCGCCTGGGCCTATTCACTGCGGCTCTTCGAGGCTATTCACCTCAAAAAGCACCCCTTCTCCCGAAGTTACGGGGTCATTTTGCCGAGTTCCTTAACGAGAGTTCTCTCGCACACCTTAGGATTCTCTCCTCGCCTACCTGTGTCGGTTTGCGGTACGGGCACCTTTTATCTCGCTAGAGGCTTTTCTTGGCAGTGTGGAATCAGGAACTTCGGTACTATATTTCCCTCGCCATCACAGCTCAGCCTTTACGGTAAGCGGATTTTCCTGCTTACCAGCCTAACTGCTTGGACGCGCATATCCAACAGCGCGCTTACCCTATCCTCCTGCGTCCCCCCATCACTCAAACGATAAAGAGGTGGTACAGGAATATCAACCTGTTGTCCATCGCCTACGCCTTTCGGCCTCGGCTTAGGTCCCGACTAACCCTGAGAGGACGAGCCTTCCTCAGGAAACCTTAGGCATACGGTGGACGGGATTCTCACCCGTCTTTCGCTACTCATACCGGCATTCTCACTTCTAAGCGCTCCACCAGTCCTTACGGTCTAGCTTCAACGCCCTTAGAACGCTCTCCTACCACTGACACCATACGGTGTCAATCC
>NZ_CP126115.1:32500-122500 GCF_030123505.1 Neobacillus sp. YX16 | reverse complement strand
GTTCTTCCCTAACAACAGAGCTTTACGACCCGAAGGCCTTCATCGCTCACGCGGCGTTGCTCCGTCAGACTTTCGTCCATTGCGGAAGATTCCCTACTGCTGCCTCCCGTAGGAGTCTGGGCCGTGTCTCAGTCCCAGTGTGGCCGATCACCCTCTCAGGTCGGCTACGCATCGTCGCCTTGGTGAGCCGTTACCTCACCAACTAGCTAATGCGCCGCGGGCCCATCTGTAAGTGTCAGCGTAAACCGACTTTCAGCTTTTCCTCATGAAAGGAAAAGGATTATCCGGTATTAGCTCCGGTTTCCCGAAGTTATCCCAGTCTTACAGGCAGGTTGCCCACGTGTTACTCACCCGTCCGCCGCTAACCAAGAGGTGCAAGCACCTCAAGATTCGCTCGACTTGCATGTATTAGGCACGCCGCCAGCGTTCGTCCTGAGCCAGGATCAAACTCTCCAAGAAAGTTGATATAGCTCATTTTGTTACGTTGGCTTAGCTTTTCTAAAAAGCTAAAAAATTGTTTGTTGACGTTCTTGTTTGTTTAGTTTTCAAAGAGCAATTAATCATATCGCTCAAAAGCGACTTTATCATCTTACCAAGTTATTAACTTAATGTCAACAACTATTTAACTTCTTTTTTTAAAAAGTTGTTTGTTTCGCAACAACAGATATTAATATACCACCATTGATTCCTCAGCGCAATACCTTTTCGAACTTATTTGTCCCATATACTAAAATAATAATTTTCAAATATCTTTTAGCAAGAAAACAAAAAGCACCAGTTGCCCAGTGCTTTCTATAATAACATTAACGATGGCGCATTAATGGGAATAATAATACGTCACGAATAGATGGTGAGTTGGTTAGTAACATTACAATACGATCAATTCCGATTCCTAATCCACCTGTTGGCGGCATTCCGTATTCCAATGCCTCTACAAAGTCCTCATCCATTTCATGCGCTTCATCATTACCCTGCTCACGCTCTTTTAATTGCGCTTCAAAGCGCTCCCTTTGGTCAATTGGGTCATTTAACTCAGTAAATGCATTGGCATGTTCACGAGCAACGATAAATAACTCAAAACGATCCGTAAATCTTGAATCTTCTTCGTTCTTCTTAGCGAGTGGAGAGATTTCAACTGGATGACCATAAATGAAGGTTGGCTGAATTAACTTTTCTTCAACCTTTTGCTCAAAGAATTCATTAACAATATGACCATATAGCATATGTTCGGTAATCTCTACTCTATGTTCCTTTGCAAGTTCCCGAGCTTCTTCTACACTCATTTGCTTCCAGAAGTCTACACCTGTAAATTCTTTTATCGCATCAACCATGTGTAATCTTTTCCACTCAGGTTCAAGGTTAACTTCATACTCTCCGTATTGGATAGTAGTTGTTCCTAATACTTCTCTCGCAATGTGGGCAATTAGATTTTCAGTCAGACTCATAATGTCCTGGTAATCCGCATATGCCTCATAAAGCTCGATCATCGTAAACTCAGGATTGTGGCGTGTAGAAACACCTTCGTTACGGAATACACGGCCAATTTCGTACACTTTTTCAAGTCCTCCGACGATTAGACGCTTTAGGTGTAGTTCAATGGCGATCCGCATGTAAAGTTCCATATCAAGAGCATTATGGTGAGTTATAAACGGTCTTGCTGACGCACCACCAGCAATAGAGTGCATCATTGGTGTTTCCACCTCTAAATAGCCGTGGTTATCTAAGTAACGACGCATTGATTGAATAATCTTGCTTCGTGTAATAAAAGTAGATCTACTTTCTTGGCTCATAATGAGGTCAAGGTATCGTTGACGGTAGCGCTGTTCCACATCCTTGAGCCCGTGGAATTTATCAGGCAGAGGACGAAGAGCCTTTGTCAAAAACTCAAACTCATGAACCTTTACGGAAAGTTCACCGACCTTTGTTTTAAATAGAGTACCCTTTACACCAATGATATCTCCTAGATCCGAGGAATCAAATACTTCATAAGCCTCCGCACCAATTGCATCAACTCTAACATATACCTGAATCTGCCCGGTAAGGTCTTGGATATTAGCAAATCCCGCTTTACCCTTACCACGTTTCGTCATTATCCTACCTGCAAGAGTAACGGAAACATCTTTCGCTTCAAGGTCTTCTTTTTCCAATTCAGCATATTGCTCTACTAATTCTTTAATATTATGAGAGCGGTCATATCGCTTACCAAAAGGATCTAACCCTCTTTCACGCATGGCGTTCATTTTATCACGTCTGACCTGCAGCTGGTCATTTAATTCTTCTTGACTCATACCTAATCAACTCCAATTACTTTCTTTTTATGTAAACCTCTGGTACATGCTACGCACATTCACTTTTTCTACATACTTTATTATTTTACACAAACTTGAGATTTCAGACATCAAAAAAGTCCTTTATAAATAGGCTGTGTTAAATTAGGCTGTTGATTTGTGCTCCAGGCGGTTCGGGAAGCCTCCTCGGCGCTTAAGCGCCTGCGGGGTCTCCCCTGTCCCGTCCTCCCACTGGAGTCTAGCGCCTTCCGCACAAATCAACAGAGTTCTAAAACCAACGGTTACCGATAACAAAGACTATAAATAAAAACTGCCAGTATTTCACTGGCAGTCATGTGTTTAAACAAAGCTATTATAGAAAAAGAGTAGTGATATGTCAACTTTAGCAAACAGTTACTTGGCTTTCCTTCTCTTCTACATCTGCGACCATATCATTTAACAAGGTTACCATATGATTACGTGTATTACACTCATTGATCGCATTTCTAACTTTCGCGTTGCCTTTTACACCTTTTAGATACCAAGCTGCATGCTTACGCATTTCTCTAACTGCCACATCTTCATTTTTCAAAGCAATTAAACGGTCTAAGTGTAAAATACATACATCCATTTTTTCTCGAACGGAGGGCTCACCCATAAGTTTACCAGTTTTGAGGAATTGAACTGTACGGTAAATCATCCATGGGTTTCCTAAAGCTGCTCTTCCAATCATTACCCCATCACAGCCGGTTTCATCAAGCATCCTTTTTGCATCCTGAGGGGTTTGGACATCACCATTCCCAATTAATGGGATATTAATTGATTGCTTTACTTCTTTAATAATATCCCAGTTCGCTTTTCCTTCATACATTTGAACACGCGTACGACCATGGAGCGCAATCGCTTGACCGCCGGCTCTTTCTACTGCCTGCGCATTTTTGACTGCAAAAATATGGTCCTCATCCCAGCCCATACGCATTTTAACGGTTACTGGTTTTTCAACCGCTTCAACGACAGCTGAAACCATTTCATAGATTTTATCCGGGTCTAACAGCCATTTCGCCCCCGCGTCACATTTTGTAATTTTGGGAACTGGGCAGCCCATATTGATATCAATAATATCAGCGTTCGTACTTTTATCTACAAATTGTGCAGCTTCAACTAGTGTTTTCTTTTCGCCGCCAAAAATCTGCAGGCTTAATGGTTTTTCACGTTCGTCGATATAAAGCATATTCATCGTTTTTGCATTTTTTAAAACGATTCCTTTATCACTGACCATTTCCGCACAAACTAAACCAGCACCAAACTCTTTAACCGTTAGACGGAAGGCAGAGTTACATACACCAGCCATTGGTGCTAAAACGACTTGATTTTTCATTTCAATATTGCCGATTTTCAACATACGATAATGCCTCCCCTTCTATTCATTTGGTGCTAGTTCCTCTAAGGTAATATTTAAGGTTTGACCAATTTTCTTTAGTAACTCACCTGTAGGCAGCCGGTTGCCTCTTTCGATTTCTCCTATAATTGATACTGATACACTAAGTTCCTTCGCAAAGCTTTCCTGTGTGTATCCCTTTAGCTTCCGATAGGCTCGAATACGTCTTCCCCATTTTTCCGCTTCCATAATCGGACTCCTTCTTTGTTAGGTAATTCATTGATTAATGCTTCAAGTGGTTTATCTATATTTGGAATGATTATGTCAGGTTTTATCTCTGACAAAGGTATCATGACAAAATTCCGCTCTAGCATCCGTGGATGCGGGATAATTAGTTTCTCTGTTTCAATATTTTCTTGGTTATAGAGAAGAATGTCAAGGTCAATTGTTCTTGGACCCCATACCATTTCCCTTTTCCTACCAAGTGTTAATTCAAGATTTAAGCAAATATCTAGTAATTCATGGGCACAGAGTGAAGTCATAACCTCAATCACCATATTTAAAAATAAATCTTGATCTTCAAATCCTACAGGATCCGTTTCATAGATTGAGGAGATATTTACCATTTTAATCTCAGGATGATCTGCTAGTTGTTTTATTGCTTCTGTCAAATAATCATACCTGTTTCCGATGTTAGATCCAAGGGCAATAAATGCTGTATTTCCCATTTTTATCTTCTCCTTGTAATTTCAACTGCAACAGACCGATAATGTCCGGGTATTGGCGGGTCTGGTTTGATAACCTTTACAGTTGCTTCGGAAACAAGAGTAAACCGCTTCAAAACAGTTTCTGCAATTTTTTCCGCAATAGCTTCAACAAGCTTATACGGTTTTCCCTCGACAATTTCTTTACACACCTGAAATAACTCACCATAGTTTACCGAATACTCTAGTTCATCACTTTGACCAGCTTTTTTTAAATCTATTAACACCATTAAATCTACGATAAAACGCTGACCAAGTCTTGTTTCCTCAGGAAAGACTCCATGATACCCATAGAATTCCATTTGGTTTACAAATATTTTATCCAAGGCTGACACCCTTCCCCATTAGAACATCCATCATTTTTGCCATTCTGCTCATTTCCTTAACATCATGTATACGAATGATCTGACATCCCTTTTGGATTCCATAACAAACACTAGCGCCAGTCCCTTCCATCCTTTCCGTTATCGGAAGATTGAGTGCTTGTCCAATCATAGATTTTTTTGATGTTCCTAAAAGGACAGGGTAGCCGAGAGCCGTTAGTGTATCTAGGTTTTGCATCATCAAAATGTTCTCATTCAAGTCTTTAGCAAAACCGATTCCTGGGTCTAAAATAATCTGATCATCTCTCACACCTGCTTGTTTTACGATATTTATACTCTCGTACAGGTCATTTAACACGTCTCTTATGAAAAAGGAGTAGTCTCGATTATTTCGATTGTGCATAAGGATAATGGGGGCATTATATTTTGCAGCCACTGCTGCCATTCCTTCATCTGCCTTTGCACCCCAAATATCATTAATAATATGGGCACCTGCTTCAATGGCACTTTGAGCAACTTTTGCTTTATATGTATCAATCGAAATAGGAACCTGCACATGTTTAGCAATCGCTTCTACGACTGGAACTACACGCTCAATCTCTTCCTTTTCAGAAATAACAGTATACCCCGGTCGGGTAGATTCACCGCCAATATCAATGATATCAGCTCCATTTTCAACCATTTCTTTGGCACGCTCAATTGCTTGTTCTATATTATTGTACTTTCCACCATCCGAGAATGAATCTGGGGTTGCATTTAAAATCCCCATAATATAGGTTTTTTTACCGAAGTCTAACTGATATGGTCCGCATTTAATACTGTACTTCCCAGATGTATGCACCCTTAAAACCTCCACTAATTTTTATACTTCTTACATCATACAAGAAAAATGTTTTTTAAAGCAAAAAAAAGAGGTATAGCTCTATGCTAAAACCTCTCCTATTTTACTGATTAATCTTCATATTGGTAAAGCGGTGTACTTAAATAACGTTCTCCATTATCAGGAATAATCGCCAGTACTTTTTTACCTTTTCCAAGTTTCTTGGCAACTTCTAAAGCGGCATGAATAGCTGCTCCGGAAGAGATTCCACCTAGGATTCCTTCCTCTTTTGCAGCTCGACGTGAAGCTGTAAAAGCTTCTTCCGCTTGAACTTGGATGACTTCATCATAAACTTCAGTACTTAAAACAGCAGGAACAAAGCCCGCTCCAATACCTTGAATCTTGTGTGGACCTGGCTTACCGCCTGATAATACTGGAGAATCAGTAGGTTCTACCGCGTAAATTTTCACATTCGGGAACTTCTCACGAAGAACTTCACCTGCACCTGTGATTGTTCCACCAGTACCGATACCTGAAATAAATGCGTCAAGTTGTTCCATTTGTTCCACAATTTCCTTACCAGTAGTTCTACGGTGTACTTCAGGATTTGCTTCATTTTCGAATTGCTGCGGTACGAAATATCCGTTTTCTTCAGCAAGTGCATTGGCTTTAGCAATAGCACCTTTCATTCCTTCTGGTCCTGGTGTAAGTACTAACTCAGCACCATAAGCACGAAGCAGGTTTCTTCTTTCCAAGCTCATTGTTTCAGGCATAACAAAAATTGCCTTGTATCCTTTAGCTGCTGCAATCATAGCTAAACCGATACCTGTATTTCCACTTGTAGGCTCAATAATCGTATCAACACCAGGTTTAATTAAACCCTTCTCTTCTGCTGCTTCAATCATTGCCAAAGCAATACGGTCTTTTACACTACTGCCAGGATTGAAATACTCAAGCTTTAAATAAACCTCTGCACTGTTTTCATCTACTAATCTGTTTAATTTAACAATAGGAGTTTGACCAACTAATTCTGCAACTGAATTTGCTACACGTACCATTAGAGCACCTCTTCCTTTATTCCGAGTATTTTTATTGGTATTATAGTAAAATTTATCAGTTTTCTATTGGTTTTGTCAACACTTTTGCTGTGGGAAATTTCCAAATTTATAAATAAAAACACAGAAAAATTACTTCTGTGCTTCTCTTAGTCTGTGTCCTTATTTCCATAAAACCATTCTACTTTTGTTTCTTCCCAAAAGGTTGCGGTTGAGGCAGAAGTTTTCATTTGTTCAAGTGCAATTTCTCTGCGTATTTGCTGCTTAACATCCTTAAAAGAATACTTTTGTTCCTCAATTTTCCCTACAAGCTTAACAATGGCATAGCCTTGTTCCACTTTAATTGGCTCACTCCAGGCCCCTTTTTTTAACTTCTTTGCTGCTTTAAGGTATTCAGAAGGATACCGTTCCTCCCCTTCCATAATATACCCGATGTCTCCACCTTCATTAGCAGAAAATTCTTCAACGGATTTTTCCATCGCTAGAGCTGAAAAACTCGACCCTTGAGACAGTTCCTTGATTGCCTTTTCTGCTTCATCACTTGATTTCACAATAATATGTGATAAATGATAGGCGGTTGGAATGGTATAAAGCTCTTTATTCGCTTCAAAATACGCCTTCATTTCTTTTTGAGATACCTTTACATCTCTGGTTAGGATTTCTTCCTGAATATGACTATTACGAATATGCTCTTTCCACTTTTTCTCCGTAGTTTTTTTGTTTTCACTTGGAGAACTGTATGTAGTTTGAAGGATTCTATATTCGCGTTCTACATCATCCTCTGAGACCTTAATTTTATACTTTGCTGCCATTTCTTTAATAACTTTTTGATCAATCATGTCTCTTAGTACATCTTTTCCATATCGAGACTCTAACTCATTAAGCCACTCTTGCCTTGTAATTTCACCTTTCCCCACGGTTGCAACGACTTCGTCATTAATTGTTTCTTTCCCTTTTGCAAGGTAAAAGACAATCGTTAGACAGTTCAATAAAATAAGTGCTGCAATAACAATCCATAGCTTCTTTCGTCTCAAAAACTCCTCCCCCTGCGCTTTTTATTTTGCCTGGCTCTTTAGATCTTCAAGCTCTTCTTTCGTGAAGAGATATTTTTCATTACAAAAGTGACAATGAGCCTCTGCCTGTCCATCCTCAACAATCATATCCTCAATTTCACCTTGACCTAAACCGACAATTGCATCTGCAAATCTATTCTTTGAACACACACACTGAAATTGAACAGGCATTGTTTCTAGTACATTTACCTGTTCCTTTCCGAACAGCTCCTCCAAAATTTCTTCTGGAGTAAGGCCTTGTTCAACTAATTTTGAAATCGGAGGAATCGTTTTTAAACGCTCTTCAACCTTAGTAATGGTTTCATCCTTTATTCCCGGCATTAATTGAAAAATAAATCCGCCCGCTGCTAGGATTGTATCGTCGGGATTCACCAAGACACCTACCCCAACAGAGGAAGGCACCTGTTCCGAAGTGGCAAAGTAATAGGTGAAGTCTTCGCCTAATTCTCCAGAGACAATGGGTACAAGACCCGTGAAGAAATCACGAAGACCTGTATCCTTAACAACCGATAAAGTACCGTCAGTACCAACCGCGCGGCGAACATCTAACTTCCCATGCTCATTTGCCTCAAAGTCCACTTGGGGATTTGTAACATAGCCACGGACATCCCCTTTTGCATTACTATCGACTAAGATGACACCAATTGGTCCGCCTCCGTCAATTTTGATGGTTAATTTGTCTTCACCCTTCAACATTGCACCCATCATAACTCCGGCTGTTAGAGAGCGCCCTAGGGCTGCTGAGGCTGTCCGCCATGTTTGATGTCGGCGCTGCGCTTCAGAAACTACTTCAGTTGTACGTACCGCAAACGCTCTAATTTGGCCGTTATAAGCCAAAGCCTTTACTAAATAATCAGTCATTATGTAACTCCTTTCTAGTTGCTATTTCTTAGGGTATCCATATTCCTCTTATAGATTAACTGCAATCCTTTTAAAGTTAAAAATGGATCAACAATATCAATAATCTTGGATTCTTGGGCAATTAATGATGATAATCCTCCCGTTGCAATAACTGTAGGTTTTTGGTCACTTTGATCCATCATTCTTTTAACAATTCCCTCAACTTGACCTACATAACCATAGACAATTCCAGCCTGCATGGCAGCTACTGTATTTTTCCCAATTACACCTTCAGGACGTGCTATATCAATTCTTGGCAGTTTTGCAGCCTTCGAGTATAGAGCCTCCGTCGAGATACCAATCCCTGGTGCAATCGCGCCGCCCATATATTGCCGTTGTTCATTGATGTAGCAATAGGTTGTAGCCGTACCAAAATCCACAATAATCAACGGGCTTCCATATTCATGAATAGCAGCAACGGCATTAACGATACGGTCAGCCCCAACTTCTCTAGGATTTTCATATTTAATATTAAGGCCTGTTTTGATCCCAGGCCCGACCACTAACGGACTGAGTTGAAAGTATTTTTTACACATTCTTTCCAGGGCAAACATAATAGGCGGGACAACAGAAGAAATGATAATTCCATCTATTTGGGAAAACGATAGACCAGAAGCATCAAATAAGGATTTAATAATCATCCCGAATTCATCCTCAGTCCGGTTTCGGTTTGTTTCTACACGCCAATGATACTTAAGTTCTTCCCCATTATATACACCTAAAACAGTATTGGTATTACCTACGTCAAATACGAAAATCAAAAGAATCACTCACTTTTCTGATATTTCTTATGTCATTCTGCAAACATCATATCATAATTACTTTTATCGTGAAAAAAAAGAGTGCTTTTTTGTAAGCACTCTTTTTAAAACATTACTTATCCTCTGTGTCAGAAGGCTGACTGGCAGGTCCTTCATCCTTCTTTGTATTGATATTTACCTTCACATCATCTGATTTTTTCATATCAACTTGAACACTTTCTAGTTCAGCTGCAGATTCTGGCATACGGCCATTTTTAATTAAATAATCGATTTGTTCTGCATTGAGCGTTTCGACTTCAAGAAGAGTCTTAGCAATCAGGTCAAGTTTATCACGATTCTCAGTAAGAATCGTTTTAGCTCTTTCATAACATTCTTTAAGAATGCGTTGAATTTCAAGGTCAATTTCAAAGGCAATGGCATCGGAATAGTTTTGCTCATTATGAATGTCACGGCCCAAGAATACTTGACCGCCTGAAGCCTGACCGAATTGTCCTACGCCAAGCTTATCACTCATACCAAATTCAGTAACCATTTTACGAGCAATTCCTGTCGCACGTTGGAAATCATTGTGAGCTCCAGTACTTACCTCACCAAAGACAATCTCTTCTGCAACACGTCCACCCAATAAGCCCACAATTTTATCAAGTAATTCTGGCTTCGTCATAAAGTAACGGTCTTCCCTTGGAAGCATCACTGCGTATCCGCCGGCTTGACCACGAGGTACGATTGTAACCTTATGAACCATATCTGCCTCATTAAGGATTAATCCAATTACTGTATGCCCGCCTTCATGGAAAGCAACAATATTGCGTTCTTTCTTTGAGATAACACGAGTCTTTTTAGCAGGACCAGCAATGACCCTGTCCGTTGCTTCATCAATATCTTCCATGTCGACCTTCTTCTTATTCTGACGAGCAGCAACTAAGGCTGCTTCATTTAATAAGTTTTCTAAGTCTGCACCAGAAAAACCTGGTGTACGCATCGCGATATTTTTTAAGTTAACGGCTTCATCTAATGGTTTATTCTTTGCATGTACTTTAAGGACTGCTTCACGGCCATTAACATCTGGACGATCAACAGTAATTTGACGGTCAAAACGTCCTGGACGCAATAACGCAGGGTCAAGGATATCTGGACGGTTTGTAGCGGCAATAATAATGATTCCTTCATTTGCCCCGAATCCATCCATCTCAACTAGTAATTGGTTCAAGGTTTGCTCACGCTCATCGTGACCTCCGCCTAAACCAGCACCACGTTGACGGCCGACCGCATCAATTTCATCGATAAAAATGATACATGGAGCATTTTTCTTTGCATTTTCGAATAAATCACGTACACGGGATGCACCGACCCCAACAAACATTTCAACGAAGTCAGAACCACTAATAGAGAAGAAAGGAACACCAGCTTCACCTGCTACTGCACGTGCAAGTAAAGTTTTACCTGTACCTGGGGGACCCACAAGGAGTACTCCTTTTGGAATACGGGCACCAAGTTCCGCAAATTTCCTAGGATCCTTAAGGAATTCTACCACTTCGACTAATTCTTGTTTTTCTTCATCCGCTCCAGCAACATCCTTAAATCGAGCCTTCTTCTTGTCATCATTGTAAAGCTTTGCTTTACTCTTACCAAAGTTCATAACACGGCTTCCGCCGCCTTGAGCTTGATTTAATAAGAAGAAGAATAAGATAAAGATAATCACAAATGGAATAATGGAGGTAAAGAATGTTACCCATCCACTAGTTTCTTTAGCAGGCATTACTTCTACCTTCGAACCTGCTGCATCAATACGCTCTAGAATTTTCTCACTGTTTGGTACATACGTTAAGAAGTTCTTACCACTTTTTATCTCTTTTTCAAACTTCCCCCGAACTTCAAATACCCCACGTTCAGGCTGCATCGAAAATTCGTCCACTTCATTCTTTTCTAAATGTGCTACAAACTCATTGTAAGAAATGTTATCCGTAGGTTCGTTGCTGCCATTGAAGAAGCTTACCACGCCAATTATGACTAAAAATATCAATAAATAAAAGATGGTATTACGGAAAATCCGATTCATCTCTTACCTCCTCCCGCGATAAAAACTTTTTTAGATAGTATCATAGAAAATCATTCCAATTCTTAAATTAATCTGGTTTTAGTTTCACTTAAAGATTATCGCTATATACTTCTGGTTTTAAAACTCCAATATATGGAAGGTTCCGGTATTTTTCGAGATAGTCTAAACCGTATCCTACCACAAATTCATCTGGGACAATAAAACCAACATAATCCGCCTTTATTGCACTCTTCCTTCCTGTTGGTTTGTCAAGCAGGGTAACAATTTTGATTGATTTTGCCTTCCTATATCGGAATAAATCATAGAGATAGCTTAATGTTAAGCCGCTATCGATGATATCCTCAATAATTAAGATGTCTCTTCCTTCTACTGAAGTATCTAAATCCTTTAGAATTTTCACTTCTCCTGAAGAAACAAAACCAGATCCATAGCTCGAAACATCCATAAAATCCATTTCTAGATAACAATCCATTCGTTTTAGTAAATCAGCCATAAATGGCATTGCACCCTTTAGAACACAGATAGCAAGAGGAACCGTATCTTTATATTCCTCCGTTAATTCAGCCGCTAACACCTTGATTTTTTCCTGAATTTCCTCTTCAGAAACTAACACCTTTTCAATATCCTGATTCATCATAAATTGCGCCTCCTAGAAGATCATTACTTATTATATGTGAGTAGTATATACTGACTTGTTGAATGATTAATGCCTTCGATAGCAGATTTTTTTAATCCAGGAAGCCATAGAATCCACCCATCTTTGTCAGTAATAACAGGCCATGAATCTCGATCCTGAATAGGAACTTTACTATCGATAAAAATATCCTTTAGTTTTTTAGTTCCAGTCATTCCTTTCGGGTTCATGCGGTCCCCTATTTTTCTGGTTCGAATCTCGATGGGCAGCTTAATCTTGTCAGCAGGAAATAGTGCATAAAATCCTTTTGTCTCAATAGTATCTTTATCATCAATTACATCCATTCTAATACTTGCCCCATTAGGTAATTTAATTACACCAGGTCCTGATAGTTCATAGGAATAAGGTGTACTCGCTTTCACTTCAAATTGGAAGGAAAGCTGTGAATACGAACGAATCACTTTTAGTCCAATGGGAAGATCAAGTGTTCCAGAAGGATGATGATGTCGAATTAAAGATAGAATATCATCAATATGTAAAGCAGAAAGTGACACTGGTATTACTTTGTAAAGATAGTTTAATATTAGTTGAATACCTCTTCTTTGTAAAGGAATTGGCATTTCTAGAAAAGGGATTATGTCAATGGAAATTCTATTTCCTTCCCCCATTTTCATTACTTTATTCATTCTTTGGACAGTTAATTCCTGAAGAAGTATTTCATCGTTCTGTACATCTTCACTAAAACGTTGAAAATGTTCATGGACATTTTGATTTTCTGCTTTTAAAAAGGGAAGAACTTCATTTCGAAAACGATTCCTGCTATAAATATTTTTTTTATTGCTTGGGTCTAGTCTAGGTACTAAATGCTGCTTCTGACAATATTCTGCAAGCTCTGACTTCGTTAACGATAGGAAAGGGCGAATAATAAATCCATTCCCAAAAGGTCTCGTGAACGGAATCCCTGCTCTTGCAGCACCAGAACTCCCTCTTGTCAATCGCATTAAAATCGTCTCAACTTGATCGTCACCATGATGACCAAGGGCTAAAAAGTCATAATTATATTTTTCCATTATTCCTTCAAAAAACTCATATCTTGCTTGTCTGGATGCAACTTGCGAGTTTTTCCTTGTTCTCTGAATGATTTCAGGAACATTTATTCGTGCCATTTCAAACGGAATTTCCTTTTGTTCACAATAAGCCTTCACGAATAAAGCATCTTCAAATGATTCTTGGCCACGAAACATATGATCTACGTGTGCAGCTACAATGGAGAGGTTTTTCTCTTCCCTTTGCATCCACAAGAAGTGAAGCAATGCCAGTGAATCTGGTCCGCCCGAAACTCCAACCACCACTTTTTTATTTTCTATTTGAAATGAAAGGCGATTGAGTAGTGCAGCTACCTTTGCTTCTAACATTTTGCATTCTTCCTTATAAAGATTCTTTAAAAATTATTTTGAATATCACTAGCTTACCACTTTTATGACAAAAGTATCAAAAACAAAGACCTAATTGATTAGGTCTTTTTTTCCTTCCCTTTTATACGAAATGTTGAACCATTAGTTTCAAAAATCATAAAAGTTTTTGAAAAATATACAATAAGTATAAAAGTGTAATGAAGGTTGTAATACAGATTGTTTCGAACCAGCGGCTTTTTTTCTTCTTTCTACGGTACGTCTGCCTGCTTTTAGGCTGACTTACTGCCTGGCTTACTTTTTGTTTTTGATGGGTACTAGTGGTGGGATTGGTTACGGGTTGTTTATTTCCAGGATGACTATTTTTATTATCCATGACAAGGGATAATAATTCTGTTCTCATTTGGAGTGCATTCGAATATTGTCCATAAAGTGCTTTTACAATGACTTTTTCTAGTGGAAGTAAATCCTTCTGTTTTCGAATGGCTTCTCTAAGCTGGGCAATTCCACCCGTTGTTTTATTAAATCGTTTTGGGTAGGCAGTATTAATCATAATCATTGCGACAGCAAATAAATCATAAGCCGGATCGGCTTTTCTTGACCCTAATCCCCAGTACCCTCTATCATAAAACTCAGTAAACTCCTTAATGGCTCTTCCTTGAAGAGTTGTTCCACCGACATCAATACACCTAATCTTAGGGGTGGGACCAGTAACAATTAGGTTTTCTGGCTTTAAATCCCCAAATACCCAGCCATTTTCATGCAATTTATTCAAGTCATTTAACAATTGCAGAAAAAGAACAGTGGTCCATGATTTCCCTTTACTTTGAATAAATGTCAATAAGTCAGGGCCTTGAATATATTCCATGGCGTAAAATGAAATCTGTCCTCGATTACTTTTCCAATCATCTACATCAAGCAAAGAAGGTCCGAGGGTTGACCCCTGGACCTTCGCAAATGACCTTAATACATTTACCTCAGAGGTAATAGACATTCCGTTATCACTCATCTTTAACGCTACCTGCGTGTTTTTAAACTTTGCAAGGTAGACAATGCCGTTTGCTCCAAATCCGAGTTCCTTTAGAACTGTATATTTATTTGAATGCCATTTTCCAGTGATTATAGTGCCAGGTGATACCTTACATCGACTCTTCAATGAATGATTCATCATCACCGGTCAAAAGACTCCTTAATGAACGTTTTGAATTAAATGAAGTTAGTGCTGTACGAATTGCAGGTCCTGTTGGAGTAATTCCACCTGTTGTAAGCTGGGAGAAGATACTTGTCAAAGATTGTAGCTTTGGTGTCCAGTCTAGAATTTTTTCGACATCATTCTTTTTCCCGGGAAATACAAAAACTGCAAACTGATTATCACCTGTACGTGCATTCAGGCTTAGCGATAGGTCAAGTAGTGCCTCTTTTACGGTAGGAAGCTTGTGTTTCATACTTGCACTTGTATCGACAAGAATCAACACCTCTAATTCGACAGTTTCTCCAAGCTCATCGACCACTTCCATTACTTCCCCTCTTTTCTCAGGAGGAAGATCTTCAATGGTTTGTGAGCGGCCAAGAATTTGCTGTAATTCTCGGTTTACCACACCTTGGATTGTCTGGGTCATTGCTTTCCTTGTAACCATTTGGACCGTTTGTGAGAGTTGCTGAGCATAAACGATTTGACTGACTCCGCCGCCAGACATGGCTATTCCTTCAATTTCCGTCATACCCTTTTCATCAATTACATCCTGCTCCATAACACCGATAACATTTACGGAAATACCTTGTTCTTTTGCAAGAGCCGCCATCGCAATAGGATCTTCCCCTTGATTTGAACAGCCGTCTGTTATTAATAGAATCTGACGAATTTTCCCTGTATACATACTCATTCTCCCTCCACTTTTCGAGTTACTTCCATTTTCGACACGGTGGAGGGGATTTATACATATTCAAAGGGTAAACAGCATAATATAATTGATTAAGCTTGTTTCTTCAACTTCGTAACAGGAATACTAGCCCATTTAGGTGTATTGTGTTTTATTATTGCCACAGCAATGGTCATATCATCTCCAATTGAGTTATCCCGTGACCGAATTACCTCTTCTAATATTAAGTCGGATATTTCCTGAGGATCATCTGTTTGTAATTCTTGTATTTTACGCTTCATCCATAAGTCGTAGTTCTCTACATGTTTAGGGCCCTCAAATATTCCATCACTCATCATAATGAGTAGATCTCCTGCCTTTAGTTGCTCGCTAACCACATCTACTTCAAATTCTTCTAGTATACCGATTGGCAGATTACTAGCCTGAATTTTTATTACCTTATTTCCCCTTTTAATAAAACTAGGAGTGGAGCCAATTTTCAAAAACTTCGCTGATGCGTTTTGCAGGTCAATCATGGCTAAGTCTAATGTTGAAAAAATTTCATCTGTCGTACGAAGGGAAAGGATTGAGTTCACTGACTTAATGGCAACTCTTTCTTCAATTCCGGATTGCAGTATTTTTTGTAAAAGCTGCAGTGTCTCCTTGCTCTCATAATGAGCTCTTTCCCCATTTCCCATACCATCACTTATCGCGATTGCGAACTTCCCAAGCCCCAATTCCATTGTTGAATAGCTGTCACCTGAAACAAAACCACCATCCATGGCAGCGTGGGCCATTCCTGTTTCAACCGTATAGGCTTTTGATGAACGAAAGATTACGTGGCAGAAACCATTCGGATATGCAGCACATTCTTCAGAGCTAACGATAATCTGCTCCCCGAGGATATCTGAAAGCATTGGTGCAATTAATTTCTCACACTCACCATGCCCATTGCAGAAAGGGACGGACATTTCGATATCCACATTTCCCGACTCTAGACTATAAATCTCAACATGTTCAACATGAACACCAAAAGCCTGAATCGCCTCCATAATTTGTTCCTCTTGTTTATGATGGTTTTCTCTTTCGCGCTGTATTTCCTTTGCGAAGTTATCCATTACCTCCGACACTCCAAGTAGTTGATCTGCGACAAGTTTTCTACTTTCCTGAACCTGTTTCTTTAGCTTTTGGTTTGCTTGATAAAAGGTCAACTCTTGTCCGACCGCTTCATACACTCTTTTTGTCCGGGTACAGTGCTTTTCCCACTCACGAGATAATTTAGGAGAAACGACACCATCATTTTGGTCCATTTCATGAATAATTTCTTCCAAGTACCCATAGGTGGTATTAAAATTCTTCGCCCAGCACTGCTCCTTCTTAAAGCATGTGTTACAGGTTTTTTCCGTTACGTGACTCATAAAGAAATCCATTTCGCGTGCATCCTCGTCAACACTAGGCTTTACTTCCATTTGTGAAAAACTTTTTGAAAGTGCATGGAAGACATTAGAGAACTGAGCAACCCGCTGTGCTGTCACATCACGCATTTTCCTCATATATTTTTGTTGTTCGGTTGTGTATTCTGGTGTACCTGGTATATATTTGGCAAGCTTAGAAGTAAATATCTGGGGTGTTAAAAGGAATAGGAGGATAGCTGCCCCAGACTCCATTAGTGTAATGGTTAAGGTTCCGGTACCGCCCTCCTGACCATACATTCCAATTAACAGCGTTGAAATAAACAAGCCAATTGCAACGCCTATCTTTTTTCCTTCCTTTAACAAACCGCCTAATACCCCTGAAAACGCGAGTAAACTCATATGATAGAAACTTGAAACACTAGCAAGGCTAAAGATTAAACCGGTAACGACCCCAACTGTCGAACCAACCGTTGCTCCCGCAATAAAGGAAAATACTAAAACAAGGTAGCGTGACAGAATATGCTCAAGTGATAAATCGTAAATCTTCCAGCCGATGGTTCCCGTCATAATAGAAGCAAGCATAATAATTAAGCAGACAATCTCCTCTGTTTTTAACAACTGCCTGCGCTTGTTTAAAATTAATAAGGGGATGCTCTGTAAAAAGATAAGTGTTAGGATAAAGGCAAGACTAGCCTGAACTCCAACCATCATAGCGTCATATAATGAAAGCTGCTTAGATATAATAAAAGCTTCGGCTAATTTTCCTGTCCCTAGAATAATGGCTACAAAGAATGGAATCATTCTCATCTCATTTTTTACCCATCGTTCACTAATTCGGTAAATAACTAGAAAAAGGATGGACACCAAAAAGGTAAATGCGGCATTCTTTAAGGAGACAGTTGCGGCACCCGCAACCAACCCCACTAAGGCAAGTGGAGACCTATCTCTTTTTATAAGAAAGACTGCAGCGAAAAACGGCAGACTAAAGGGAGCAAGCGTAGACAATATCAAAGCTCTTCCTAGTAAGAAACCAACCAAAAGTAAAAGGTAACCTTTTACAAGGAAGAAGGATTCAACTTTTAACTGGAATTTTTTCAAGACGCTGTCCCAAGACCATTTAGAGGATTTAAAGTTAACCTCTCCGACCGGTTCTAGTAAACTCCGTTCTAGCTTTTCCATAAATCACACTCCTCTATTAATTCTTGTTAATGACTATTATAAAATTAATAGATTCAAAATTTTGTCAGATTAGTGAACGTATGCAAAGTTTCGTTCGACGGTTTCCACTATATTTATTCAATTAATGTTGACAAATTGAAATGGTGTCGGAATATTGGAGCAAATAAATAGGTATTTCAATTTAAATAAAAATTCATTGACACCTTGTTCTATCATATGTATTATATAACTTGTGTCTTAAATACTTGGCGGTGTAGCTCAGCTGGCTAGAGCGTACGGTTCATACCCGTAAGGTCGGGGGTTCGATCCCCTCCGCCGCTATAACGAAAAGCTGCAGCCCCTATGCGCTGCAGCTAGACAAACGAAAAGCATTGATTATTTCAATGCTTTTTTATTTTTAGACAACAAAAAAGACAAGCCGCTAGACCTGTCTTTTTTGTTGTCTAAAAATAAAAAAGACAAGCCGCTAGACCTGTCTTTCTAAATTAATATTTTAATATAAGCAACAAGTTAACCTCTTTTAGCTCCTCTTCCGCCACGCTTAGATTCTGTATGACGTTTTAAAGAAGTTAAACGATCCTCACTATCTTTTAAAAACTTCGCCATTTTTGACTCAAACGTCTCTACTCTTGGAGCATTTCGATCATTTGACCTGTTCTGACGAGGGCGTTGTGAATGTGAGCTCGAGTGTGAACGGTACTTTTGCTGAGCCTCTGGTTTATCAATTGCTTTTTTTATAGAAAGGCCAATTTTCCCATCTTTTTCAACATTCATGACTTTAACTTCTACTTGGTCACCAACTTTAAGATGATCATTGATATCTTTCACATAATTATCAGCAACCTCACTGATGTGTACGAGTCCAGTTGAGCCATCAGGCAGCTCCACAAAAGCTCCGAATTTTGTAATCCCTGTGACCTTTCCTTGTAACTTGCTGCCTACTTCGATTGACATAAAAAGAATTTTCCTCCTTAAGAAAATAAAAAAATCATACTTACTTTATATTATACAAAATGGGAAAAATAAGTGTCAATAAGACTAGTTATTGGTTGTTTTTACCTTTATTCTCTTCCGGAATATTAAAGATAATTTCACCGTTTTCAGAGAAGAAATATTCTTTTCTAGCAAGTTTAGCAAGGTAATCATCATCATTTAACTTAACGATATCTTCTTTCAGGATTTCCTGCTGTTTTTTTAATTGAGTCATCTGTTGTTCAAGCTGTTTCTTTTGTGCCACTTTTTTATCTAATGTGGAGGACTGGGAAATAAAGCTCGTAATCATTAAATAGGACATCAAAGCAGCGAAAACTAAGAACAAGGATAGCCTTCGGAATAGCAGCTTTCTTTTTCTAGCTGATGCAATTTCTGCGATTTCTTGTTGGTGTACATAAGTGGTTTGTATTTTTGCTATATTCTTATCTCCTACTGAGCTCATTTTCCCTTCCCCCCTTATTTTTTTGGTTTTTTCCACTTTTTCATTAGCTTTAGTAAATAATTCTTGATTTCCATAAAAATTCCTGCCGTTTTATTATATAACTTCTCGACGGATTTTTTAATAGTTTTCGGCAAAAGTTTCCATAGAAGTAACATTATTTTTTCAATTGGTACCCATATCACCCTAAGAACAACCGATAAGATCTTTAAAACAAATTTGACAAGGGAAAAGAGCCCCCTGCCAAGTAGGATGATAATGGAAATAACCAACTGGATTAGACCAAGGACAGGTTTATAGATAAGTAGTTGAAACGCCTTTCTCATAAATCTGTAAATGGCAATTACCGTTTTAATTATGAATTCAAGCAGCCTTAGATAAATACCTTTAAATAAACTTTGGTAAGCAGCAAAACCACAAAGGAGGGCAACAAAAATGTAGAAACGTAATTCTCCATTGTTCACAAGGAATAAGATATAAAAGATAATCAGTGCTTGAATGACCCAAAATAACAAGTCATTAAAAAAAACAATCCATGACTTTCGATTAGGGCGATCTAAGAAATGCTGATAGGTATCAAACATTACACCAAACAGCGACCCCATCCCAATCATCGAAAGCATGGTGAGAAATTGAGTGGAGAGGGTCATCGGAATAACTTACTAAAGAAACCTTTAGCTTTCTCCCCATGCTGTTCGTCTAGGTAAACTAAATCGAATATCTTTCCCTTAATGGAGACAATTCCTTTTTCCACATCCAAGTTTTTCATTTGGAGATTTTGCCCTTTGATTGCTAAAAAACCCATTGAGGTTTCTAATAGGAACTCCTCATTATCAAAGCTTTCTACTTGTTTAACACCTGTTATATCGAGGAGTTTCCTTCCTCTCATGATGACATCATGCTCTGGAACAGTGCTTTTGACAGGGTTTGTTTCATAATATTGGCTCATTATTCATCCCTCACAATCATTTGTACAACCTTTAGTACATTTTTATGTAAAGGGCAAATGAATTAGAACAAGCCTTTATAGTTGTTACACTTAGAACTGTGATTCCCCGATTCTTTCATCTTTGATAATCGTGTACATTTCAGCAGCAGCTTCTTTTCGAGTGGTATCTTGAATCTGATCAATTCTTGCTGTAACCAGTCTTTGTCCAAGACGGATTGTCAGCTCATCACCAACTTTAACCGTTGAACTAGCTTTTGCTTCTTTCCCATTTATGAGAATTCTTCCCTGATCGGATACTTCTTTTGCCAATGTTCTTCTTTTGATTAATCTTGATACCTTTAAATACTTATCTAGTCTCATTCAATAGTCCCCCATTTCTATAATCCCTTTAATTTCGCTTCATCCCAAAACCGATCTAGCTCCTCTAAGGAATGGTCCTCTATCGGCTTTTTGCTTTCCATTACTTTTTCTTCAATATAACGAAACCTTCTAATAAACTTTTCATTGGTTTCAAATAATGCTTCTTCGGGATGAATTTTTAAAAATCTTGCTACATTAACGAAGGCAAACAGGATATCGCCAAATTCTTTTTTTGCGTCTATAAGGCTTTCTTTGTTTATCTCATTCTCAAATTCCACTAGCTCTTCTTTCACTTTCTCTAAAGCTGGTGTTATTTCCTGCCAATCAAAGCCAACTTTCGCCGCTTTCTTCTGAATTTCATAAGCTCTTAATAAATTCGGCATTGATTTGGAAACACCATCAAGAAGAGAGGCTTCTGTCTCTCCTTTTTCCTGCTTCTTTATTTCCTGCCAGTTTCGAAGGACTTCTTCTGAATCCTCAACTACTTTATTTCCAAAGACATGTGGGTGTCTGCGAATCATTTTTGCAGAGATTCCCTCTATCACATCTTCGATTGCAAAATAACCTTCATCCTCCCCAATCTGGGAGTGCAGCATCACTTGGAGCAAGACATCACCAAGTTCTTCGACTAAATGGTCAATATCTCCGCTATCGATTGCTTCAATTACTTCATACGTCTCTTCAATTAGATATTTCTTCAAGGATTCATGTGTTTGTTCCTTATCCCATGGACAGCCATTTGGGCCTCTTAATACTGCTATTATCTCTCGCAGCTTAGAAAAGGTTTTCAACATAATTTGTTCATCCTGTACGGGAGGAACATAGACAGAAGTAAGGTTATCAAGAGTTACCTTTCGATCCAATTCATACAAAGGTACCCGCTCAAGTCGTTCATTGCTGCTTCCTGCTGCAGAAACAATGATCACTTCATAATCATCAGGAAGTCTTTCCATAAGCGTCAGCTTAATATTAGAGGCTACAAACTGATCATAAACCTGACTAATAAACATATGCTGGTTGATTTGCAGCTGGTGGGATTGAAGGGCGGTTCCATCAAGAAGTTGGAAACCGTCCACTGGATCTATTTTTAATGATTGAAAGAGAGCATCAACAAAGCTTTGACCTCCACCTATGATGATATCGATATCGTCTTTAGGTCCATACTCCAAAAGTAACTGGACAGTCCGCTCGGCAACAAGTGGATGACCAGGCACTGCATAAATCACCTGTTCCCCGTTTGCTTTTTGCAGTAAGGTTTGGACAATCTCCTGATATACTTCCTCAAATTGATCATGCTTTTCATAGATGGAATCAAAGGATGTATAGTTCAGTCCTTCTTGAACTAATTCATCCACAACAGGATGTTCTTTCGTCCTTAAATAAACATGTTTTGCACTCTTTAATTTTTTGTAAACACCAAAGGGTAGCTGTTCAAGGTCGCCCGCCCCCAAACCGAGTATTTCAATTGATTTGCCCATCATCTTTTAACTCCTATTCTTCTTAGGTAATAAAAGGCTTAATTTGCTGCCGAAAGGAAATAGTGATAGTTCTTTTTCTAAAAATACTCCTCCTCTAATAATAATAAATAAGAAAAGGAAGCCTCCCAAAAAAGCACACCCTAAAGCCTGGATGGCTGCCATTAATCTTTCGGTACCAGCCGGTATTGTAATCATATTGGTTAAGGCTAGGCAGCCTTTTAATAGTAATATCATCAATAATGCTGCTGTCAAAAGTGTTCCTAGAAAGTGAACCGTCAGCACCGTACTGGACTGCATCCTTTTAAATTTTACATATAATAGCAAACAAACCAAGGCCAAAGTGATTAAGGTAGCATAAGCCGCCCCCATTGTTCCAAATATCGGAACGAATAGAGCATTAAGAATATACTTTAAAGGAAAGGTTGCTAGAACAACAGCAGCTGGAAAAAGTAACGACCCCAGCCCCTGCATAATGGCTATAATCGTTGTAATAATGGAGCTAAGGAGAATCACAAAACTTAATATTCCTAATACTGACGAGCCTGAGTTATCCTCAAATAACATGATATTGGCTGGTTCAATAATGGCCCAAAGACCTACAGATGCTCCGACTCCAATGACAATACTTATCCGAATGGCCAACTGAATTTTATCCTGTAAGAATGAAACATCTTTTTTTATTCTTGCACTTGTTATCAACGGTACGAGAGATAAGGACATCGAAGCAGAAACAATGGTTCCTAATTGAATTAGTGGCTGCCCGCGGTCGAATACTCCCTTTACTGCCTTTGCCATATCCTTTTCATATCCGTTTTCTGTAAGTAACGAATATAGGTTCATGGCATCTGCCATTTGTATAAAAATCATTAGCATTCCACTAATACAGATTGTTAGGCCTTGAAAGGCGAGGGTTTTAAAAATAACACTAACCTCTCGTTGATAACCATTAAGCATCCCTTTTCTTGGAGCAATTATATTCCATTCTTTACGTATATAAAGGAATGTAAACAAAATAATCGCCGAGACCATGATTCCTGTAATTGACCCAAACATGGCACCGCCGCTGATTAGATACAGTGAATATCCTAACTGTGTGAGACTATAGGCACAGAAGAGAATCGTAAAGGCTCTTATTAATTGTTCGCCAACCTGTGATAATGCAGTGGGCAGCATATCTCCTTTTCCCTGGAAGTAGCCTCTTAAGATTGATACAATCGGAAAAAGTAAAAAGACAATGGAAACAACTCTTAGTAAGATGGCCAACTTCTCATCATTCATCCAGCTTGCAATATAACCAGCACCAAAGTAAAGGATAATGAAACATAAAAGTCCAAATAACTGCAGGATGATAAATGAGATGAATAAAAGTCTTCTTGTTTTCTCGGGATCTCTTTTTTCTCTTTGCTCAGCGTACAGTTTAGAGATGACAACCGGAAAACCTGTTGTTGCGAGCACAATGGCAAGACCATAGAACGGATAAACCTGCTGATATATGTAAAAGCCAACATCCCCGACAATATTTTGAAACGGAATCCGGTAAACAGCACTTAGAATTTTTGTTATCAGTGCTGCAAGTGCTAAAATAAAAGCCCCTCTAAAAAGAGCCTTCGATTGATTTACGGGCTTCATTTCCTATCTCCTAACTAACTAAACTCCAAAGTATTATATCATAGAATAAAAAGCGAAAACGCCCTAATCGGGAGCTGAGGCTTGATTACAAGGCAAATAAAAGAGACAGCAGCTGCTGTCTCTTTTATTTGTGAAAATACTATTAGTTCTAAGATTCCATTTGTCTTGCTAAAAATCCAGCAGCGGTTTCAACAGCCTTTTTCTCGACTTCACCAAGTGTACCTTCTTTTGCATAAATAATAACGGCTCCAATTGGGTCACCATTTGCAATGATTGGTCCAATTGTATAAGATGAGATGGTTTCATCATTCCCATCCGCTAATGCAATATCACCTTGCTGTGTAACTAGAACTGAGTTACGGTCTTCCATTGTTTTTTCCACTAAATCGCTTATATTTTTATTTAAATAATCCTTTTTAGAACTTCCTGCTAACGCAATATAACTATCTCTATCACAAATTAATACCGGGTTTCCGAGGCTGTCAAATAGGGCTTCTGCATATTCTTTGGCAAAATCGCTTAACTCGCTGATTGGTGAATACTTCTTTAAGATTACTTCTCCATCTCGATCAACAAAGATCTCTAACGGATCCCCCTCACGGATACGCAGAGTCCTGCGTATTTCTTTGGGAATGACAACACGACCCAAATCATCGATTCGACGAACTATTCCAGTTGCTTTCATCCAATGTTGCCTCACTTTCATCTGATGATTTTACTAACTTGGTAATGACAATTTTTCCTTTTGTAGGAATCATCACCAACTTTGAACTTAGTATCTTTCATCTGGAAAGTTCTATACACATTCGCAATATTTTTTCACAAACAGGAAAATAATCCCATTATAATAATGGTTAAACAGGGTTCTTTTGACCCTTTTTCGCTGCTTGAAGACCTTTAATCATTTCAAATGCTACATTTAGCCAGTATGCTGGCTCTAATCCTTTAATTTGCAGGGTCATTTTAAGCTTCTGACCCTCCATTCCCAGCCCAATCATTCGTGGATATTTACTGCTGATAGCAAATACCTTTTGTCCGTCAATCGTACTGCTAGCTTGTTCATTTACGATAATGCTTACTTCCTGTTTCGCTTGCTTTATGATTTCGACACCCGCAAGCAGTGCATAAATTTTCATTTCTGCCACTTGGAATAGATAATCAACTTCTTCAGGATATTCTCCAAAACGATCGAGCATTTCCGCTTGAAGCTCCTCAATATCCTCTAATGTTAGCAAACCTCTAAATCGCTTATACATTTCAATTTTTTGATGGCCATCCTTAATGTAGGTATCAGGAATATAAGCATCTATTTCTAAGTCAATTTCAACAGTTGCCTTTTTCTCAGCATTCAAGTCGCCTCTTCTTTCTTCAATTGCCTCTTTCAGCATTTGCGAATAAAGATCAAAACCTACTGAGTCAATAAATCCATGCTGCTGCGCCCCTAGTAAATTACCAGCTCCCCTAATGGATAAGTCACGCATAGCAATTTTAAAACCAGAACCAAGTTCAGTAAATTCCTTAATAGCCTGGAGACGCTTTTCTGCCACTTCAGTTAATACTTTATCCTTTCGGTGCGTGAAATAAGCATACGCAACACGATTTGACCTTCCAACACGGCCCCGCAGCTGATAAAGCTGAGAAAGTCCCATTCTATCAGCATCATAGACAATCAGCGTGTTTACATTCGGAATATCTACCCCTGTTTCGATGATGGTTGTGCTGACCAACACATCAAACTCTCCCGATAGAAAGCTGAGCATGACGGATTCTAATTCATTTTCTGACATTTGCCCATGAGCGAAAGTAACTCGTGCATCTGGAACAAGCATAGATATTTCTTCTGCCTTACGCTCAATATCCTCTACTCTGTTATATAAAAAATATACTTGTCCGTCACGTGCTAACTCCCTTTCAATCGCCTCTCTGACAAGAGATCCATTGTACTCCATCACATAAGTTTGTACAGGAAAACGGTTCTCAGGCGGTGTCTCAATAACCGATAAATCGCGAACGCCAAGCATGGACATATGCAGCGTTCTCGGGATTGGGGTTGCTGTCAATGTTAAAACATCTATATTTGTCTTTAATCTTTTAATTTTTTCTTTATGGGTCACCCCAAATCTTTGCTCTTCATCAATAATTAATAAACCTAAATCACGATAAATGATATCCTTTGAAAGAATACGGTGTGTTCCAACGACCACATCGACCGTTCCTGCCTTTAATCCTTTGATGGTTTCGGTTTGTTGCTTTTTCGAGCGGAAGCGACTTAACAGACCAATATTGATTGGGTAGTCTTGGAATCTTTCTCTCATCGTTTCATAGTGCTGCTGTGCTAAGATCGTTGTAGGTACAAGGAGTGCGACTTGCTTGCCATCTGCTATCGCTTTGAAGGCGGCTCGAATGGCTACCTCCGTTTTTCCATAACCCACGTCTCCACAAAGCAAGCGGTCCATTGGTCTAGCTCTTTCCATATCGATCTTAATTTCATGAATGGAGCGAAGCTGATCTTCCGTTTCTTGGTACGCAAAGGCGGTTTCAAACTCCCTTTGCATATCCCCATCCGGAGAAAAGGCATAACCAACGGCTGCTTCACGTTCTGCATAAAGCTTAATTAAATCATCCGCAATGTCTTGAACAGAGGATTGAACTTTCTTTTTTACCTTTTTCCAATCACTGCCGCCCAGTTTATAAATTTTCGGCTCTTTTCCTTCGGAAGCCACATACTTTTGAACAAGGTCTATTTGTTCGACAGGAACATAAAGCTTATCCGTCCCATGATAGCGGAGGTGGAGATAATCCTTATGAACACCGTTAATAACGAGAGTTTCAATTCCTAAGTATTTTCCTATTCCATGATTAACATGGACAACATAATCGCCAATTTTAAGTTCGGAATAACTCTTAATCCTTTCGGCGTTTGAGAGCTTTTGTCTGTTGGCAGACTTTTTGACACGTTTTGTAAAAAGCTCCTCTTCCGTAATGACAGCTATCTTCTGAATGGAAAGCTCAAATCCAGTTTGCAGGTTCCCCTTCATAATCTGCACTTTTCCAGGTAAAAGCTGCTGATCGCTTCGTGAAATAGAAGCTTCTATTTCATAATCCTCTAAAACTCGCTCTAATTTTTTAACTCTATCATCATCTGCACCTAAAAAGAGAATGGAGTAATTTCCTTTTTTCCACCTGTCAACTTCTGCTTTCAGTAAATGCATTTGACCATGGAAATTCTGCATTTGTTTACAAGAAACATTAATGATATTTTGCGGACTCGTATTTGCAACATGGCGTAAAAACAAACTCATATAAAGAATCGGAAACTCTTTTTTATGAAGTAAATTCGGTAAGTCATGGGAAATAGTCAAATCATGAATAATTTGACCCTCGCCTAAGAGAGCAGTATACCATTCCGCCTCTTCTTTAATTAATGAGTCATTCATCTCTTGAACCCGGCTTATTTCATCAATAAATACCATTCCATCGCGCGGGAGATAGTCTAGTAAACTACTATCGCCTTCATATGCAAGTGAAAGATATTTAAATACCTGGTCTGGTTTGTGGCCATTTTTTAGCTGTTCGAGCTCAAAACTTATATTTTGTGAGAGCTGTATCTTTGCTTTATCGTCCTTTAATTTTCTAAGACTTTTACCCAGCCCATCCTCAAGCTTTCCAATTAACCTGCTATAATCCTCTGCTTCAAAAAGGACTTCTGTTGCAGGGCCAATCAAAACTTCAGCTGTTTTCTCGATAGAACGCTGGTCTTCTAAGGAAAAGTAGCGGATTGAATCAATCTCGGTATCAAATAATTCAATTCTTATAGGATTACTGACGGTAAGCGGATAAATATCAATAATTCCGCCCCTTATACTAAACTCTCCTGGTGTTGACACCATTTCGGACCGAACATATCCCATCTTAACAAAAGTATTGAGGACCTTTGTAACATCTAAATCATCGCCTAGTTTAAAAGACAGCTGATACTTTTTCCACAAAGATTTTGGCGGAATGACCTTTCTTAGCCCAGCAGCAGGAACGATAATAATTCCTTTGTCCCTTTTACTCAAATGGTTTAAGGCTTCGATTCTTTGTGCCTTTAACTCAGGACTGGCAATACTCATCTCAGCTGCAATTAATTCATTGGCAGGAAATAGAAAAACATCATCCTCACTTAATAGATTTACAATATCGTCATAGAGTTTTTGTGCTTGCAATAGATTATGGGTGATAAAGAGAATCGGTCTTTTCATCTGCTCATAAATGGCAGCCGTTAGTACCGTCCTTGATGAACCCGATAATCCAGCAATTAGCTGCTCTTTCAAGCCTTCCTGAACTCCAGATATGATGGAGTTCACATCTTCCTGATCTAGAAATAATGATTTTAAGCCTTTCAAAAGCTCGTTCCTCCTCTCTTTGAATCTTTTTTTCGTATTCTGACTATATTAACTTTATTTTTAGTGTTTATTAAAAATAGAAAAATGCTTTGGAGTGCTTCCAAAGCTGATTAATGAATGAGGAAATCATATTGGTGATAATCTGGATTTCTTTCTAATGCCTCCTGACAATCCTCACAAATGGCTGTAATATGAATATTCCCAGTCACGTCATATGCGACCATCTCTTGCCTTTCCTGTTCCGTTAATTTATGAAGGCCGAGTGCTTCACTGTGTATCGATGACTGTTCAATGGAACCTAAATTTGTACCGCAATGCCGGCAATGGTAATGAATGGCCACTTAGGTACCCTCCCTATTCTACTATTGTTAATAGTATTTACGTAGAAAGGGTAAATTATTCATTCGTTTTCATTACAAAAAAGGAGAATTAGTTTATTTTATGAAAGGAAAGGTTGTCCCATGAACTTTTTACTGATTATATTCGTTCATCACCTGTAAAAAGGGCTTTTCTAACCATGTTCTACATGCTTCAGCACTCTTTTGTACGGACTCTTTTGTTAATCCCCATTCATCTTCGTGAAAGCGCCCCAGCACATAATCTGGAACCTTCATCCCATTCCTCGGCCGATCAATTCCAATTCTGATTCTGTTAAATTCTTGCGTTCCAAGATGTGCTACAGTGGACTTGATTCCATTATGACCGCCAGCACTTCCTTTTTGACGGAGCCTGATTTTCCCCACCGGCAGATCAAGATCATCATAGATAATGACTAAATCTTCTAGATCAATTTCATAATAGTCCATTATCGCTCTAATGGATTCTCCAGACAGATTCATATAAGTCAGTGGTTTTAGTAAAATTACTTTTTCACCATTATGAAAACCCATTCCATACAGCCCTTTAAATTTTGATTGATTTAAAGGAATATTTAATTTATCTGCAAGCTCGTCAATGACTTCAAACCCAATATTATGTCTCGTTTTTTCATACTGTTTCCCAGGGTTTCCTAAACCAACGATTAATTTCATTTTTTCCCTCTCTTTCGGCTCAGTCCACCTGTTAAATAATTTTCGGAGCATCCTATTCTCTCCCACTTAATAATACGTCTTTTTTGTGACAAATGCGACAAAAGACGTAACCATATTTAGGTTACGTCTGCAATATAATGTCTAGCTCCAGCGCCTAGAGGCTCGGTAGAAAAAGGAAAACACTTTTTCCTCGGTCATAAGCCAATCACTTCGGAAGGCAAAGACCACGCCTTCTGTCAGCGCTCGCCTTATGCCTGTCGCCTCTGGACACTAAGGAAAACTTCCTTGAATAATCCTCGCAGGAACAAGCTGTGCTTGTTCCGAAGGCGCTTCCGCTTTTCTATTCTCCCACCGGCTTTGTTTCTCTGCCTTCTTCATTATCGGGATGGCCGCCTTCTTGCTGCTCACCTGCATTAATTTCCTCTTCTTGTCGAGGAGGAAGGATACTTGCGATTACTTCATCTTCCTCATGATTGATCGTAAACGATCCCTGATATAGGATATCGGAAACCTTCATGGTTTCACCAACCTGAAGGTTAGTTACATCCACTTCAATTTGCTGTGGTATCTCATCAGGAGTGGAAGTAATCGATAGTTCATGTACAGGCTGCTGCAGGACCCCGCCATCCTTAACTCCAGCTGCTTCACCCGTTAGGACGAGTCGAACCGTTACATGAATTTTGGAGGATTTATCAACGGCAAGAAAATCAACATGAATGATTTCCTTTTTAATAAAATCCTCTTGGTAATCAGATAAAACAACATCATGCCTGCTGCCGTCAACGTCAAGAGAAATAACGCCATTCCTGCCTACTAATCGGATGGTTTTTGTTAAATCCGCCGAGCTGACAGAAACCGGTTTGCTTTCTACCTTCCTGCCATAAATGACAGCAGGAATATTTCCAGTTTCTCTAATTTTCCTTAATTCCGAACTGCGAAGTTCCTTACGTTCCTTTGCTTGTAAAACCGTACTCATATGTTAGTCACCTTCCTAGTTTTGTTCTTAACTGTCTATATAAAAATTCCCCAAAACAAGAAGGTCTAAACCATTTTTTTGTACAAAAGCAAGAATCAATCAAATAATGTACTTACAGATTGTTCTTCATGGACACGGATAATCGCTTCACCAAGTAACGGTGCTACAGAAAGTTGAATAATTTTATCAGTCTTTTTCTCTTCTGGTATAGAAATAGAATTTGTGATAACTAATTCCTTAATTTTTGAATTTTGAATTCGATCCATCGCCGGTCCAGATAAGACAGGGTGTGTACAGCATGCGTACACTTCAGAAGCACCGTTCTCGACTAAAGCGTTGGCTGCTAAAGTTATAGTTCCTGCTGTATCGATAATATCATCAATTAGGATAGCAATTTTTCCTTCAATGTTACCAACAATATTCATAACCTCAGCAACATTGGGTCTTGGACGACGTTTGTCAATAATCGCAATTGGGGCTTTTAAACGTTCTGCTAATTTTCTAGCTCTCGTTACTCCGCCATGATCAGGTGAAACAATGACAATGTCACCTTCAAAATTTCTCTTTTGGAAATAATCAGCCAAAATAGGAACACCCATTAAGTGATCAGTTGGAATTTCAAAGAAGCCTTGAATCTGCGGTGCGTGTAAGTCTAAGCAGATAATACGGGTTGCACCTGCTGTTTCAAGCAGGTTAGCCACTAACTTAGCTGTAATCGGCTCACGTGCACGTGCTTTACGGTCCTGACGGGCATAGCCATAGTATGGCATAACAATATTAATTGTTTTAGCAGAGGCCCTTTTTAGAGCATCAATCATAATTAGTACTTCCATAATATTTTCATTGACTGGAGAACTAGTCGATTGAATAACATACACATCACAACCGCGGATACTTTCTTCGATATTAATTTGGATTTCTCCATCACTAAATCTTGTTACAGAAGTTTTTCCTAATTCCACACCGATAACCTTAGCAATCTCTCTTGCTAACGGTAGATTTGAATTCAGACTGAATACCTTTAAGTTTGGATCTAAGTATTGATTCGACATAATGCCCTCCAATATTCTACCTATTTTTTCACATTAAGCTTATCGACATAATTTTCTTTGTTTACCTGCTGTGAACGTGCAATGGACAATGCATTTCCGGGTACATCCTTTGTTATCGTTGAACCCGCAGCTACATAAGCTCCTTTTCCAACGGTAACAGGAGCAACTAAATTGGAATTACAGCCAATAAATACTCCATCCTCAATCTTTGTTAAGAATTTATTTTTCCCATCATAGTTAACTGTTATTGAGCCACAGCCTATATTTACATCACTTCCAACCTCAGCATCACCGATATAGCTTAGATGCGAAGCCTTACTTCCCTTACCGAAAACTGCCTTCTTAATTTCAACAAAGTTTCCAATTTTCACTTCATCACTAATAGCTGAATCTGGTCTAATATGTGCAAAGGGCCCAATATTAACGAGAGATCCAATACTACTATTATAGGCTGCGGATTGACGGATTACCGTTTCATTTCCAACCTCACAAGTATCAATTTCTGAGTTTGGCCCGATTTGGCATTCTGCTCCAATCACGGTCCTGCCTTTTAGAATCGTACCAGGAAGGATAATGGTATCCTGCCCAATTACAACATCTGCTTCGATGTATGTATTCGCAGGATCAATAATGGTAACTCCATTTCGCATATGACTTTCGTTTATCCGGCTTCGCATAATTCTTTCTGCTTCAGCCAAAGCAACTCTGTCGTTTACCCCGAGAGTCTCTTCTAAATCATTTGTTTGGAAAGCCGTAACTACTTCTCCCTGATTCTTCAGAATTTCTACGACATCCGGCAGATAATATTCACCTTGAACATTATCATTCGAAACCTTCTTTAAAGCTTCAAACAAGGCAGCATTATCAAAGCAGTAGGTTCCTGTATTGATTTCATTTATATCTCGCTCTGCTTCTGTTGCGTCTTTATGCTCAACGATTTTCTCAACGTATCCCTTTTCATTTCGAATGATCCGACCATATCCCGTCGGGTCATCAATCCTTGCTGTAAGAATTGTTGCTTTCGCCGAGAGTTCTCTATGATGTTTAAATAATGACTCCATCGTTTCTGCCTTAATTAGAGGAGTGTCACCACAGACCACTATGGTAATTCCTTCTTTCCCCTCTAAGCTCTCTTGTGCCTGCATTACGGCATGTGCAGTCCCAAGCTGCTCTGCTTGAAGGGCATAATGGCTTTCTTCCCCTAATTGTCCTTTTACCTTTTCAGCTCCATGGCCAATTACGGTAACCATTTCTTGAATGTTTAGCTTCTTCACTTGGTCCACTACATGTTGAACCATCGGCTTACCGCATACAGGATGTAATACTTTATAAAGCTTTGACTTCATCCGAGTACCTTGCCCTGCGGCCAAAATCACAGCATAACGATTATGCATGAACAGTCCTCCAATTTACCTTTTTATCCATGGTTCTTTTCTCAATTGTTGTTGCTTTTCGAAGTAAGATACAATTGATTGAGCATTATTTTCATATGAAAAGCTTTCACTTAATGAGAAAGAGCCTGTATACTTCGTTCTAAATCTCAAAATAGCTTATTCCACGTTAAAATCAGCTTTAAGATTCTAACAAACATCTTTTATAAAACAGCCTTATCCATTAAAAATATTAACGTAATTAGTCAGTCTTTTCAAGGAATGTAAGAAAAGTGTCCGAATTTGTTATTTTGAAAAAATTAGTGAAGGAATGATAGAGGAGATAGGGAGGAATAAAAAAAGAGCACTACTTATGTAGTAGGCTCTAGTTGAATAGTTCTTTCTAGGAAGCTCCAGCTTCTTCAAATTCTACTTCTAATTCACCTAAACGATGATACTCAGCCAACACAGCCTCTTGAATTTTACCGCGTGTCCCTGAGTTGATTGGATGCGCAATATCACGAAATTCTCCGTCTGGAGTACGTTTACTTGGCATTGCGACAAATAAACCATTGTTTCCGTCAATAACGCGGATGTCATGAACAACGAATTCATTGTCTAATGTAATTGATGCAATCGCTCTCATACGACCATCCGTGTTAACACGGCGTAATCTTACGTCTGTTACTTCCATGTGCTCACACCCTTTTCTTATGTTAAAAAGCTAGTGTTATTAATTCAACAGGGAATCTAGTAAATCCTTCTTTTATATTAATTTTTTTAAAAATATTTTAGGCAAAATAGTGAACATTTTTAAAAGTCAGATATATTAATATTATTCATAGTGTGAAAATGACAAAAAAAAACGCTCGTGATTATTTCACGAGCGCAATTACTTCAATTTCAACCAAAGCATCTTTTGGTAACCGTGCTACCTCAACACATGAACGCGCCGGTTTATTCGTTGAAAAATATTCACCATATACTTCGTTTATCAAAGCAAAGTCATCCATACTTTTAATAAAGACCGTCGCCTTAACAACGGTATCAAAAGACGCCCCTGCTGCTGAAAGCACAGCCGCCAAATTTTTAAAAACCTGGTGAGTTTGTTCCTTTATGCCGCCTTCAATCATTACGCCCTCAGCTGTTAACGGGATTTGCCCTGAGCTATAAAAAAGATTGTTAACAATCATTCCTTGAGAATAGGGTCCAATCGCTGCAGGTGCTTGGGTGGTTTGAACAACTTTCATATTATTCCTCCGTTCTGCGTTTAAAGTAGTTTCCTTCTGTAACCTGAATCCTTTTTTCTTTTACATCAACATCCGTCAGTTTAACAAGTGATTTGTACTCCTCGACGAGACGTTCTTCAATTTTCTCAGCTTCAACCAAAACAGCAATTCCAGCTACTTGAGCATTAAATTCCTCTAGCAAACTGATCATTCCCATTACGGTTCCGCCAGCTTTCATAAAGTCATCGACAACTAACACCTTCGACCCTTGTGCCAAGCTCCTTTTTGAGAGCACCATTGTTTGGATTCTCTTTGCTGATCCAGAAACATAGTTGATACTAACAGTTGGGCCCTCGGTGACCTTATTATCTCTTCTTACAATGACAACAGGTGTATTTAACTGACTCGCGACAGCATAAGCAAGAGGAATTCCCTTTGTTGCTACAGTCATGACCACATCAATCTTCGTATTCACATAGGCTGATGCAATAATCCGGCCGGCTTTTTGAACAATGGCTGGATCACCTAAAATATCAGTTAAATATAAATATCCCCCAGGTAAAAGGCGGTCTGGGTGTGCAATTAACGAACATAATTCATTTACAAATGGCCTTGCCTCATCATCACTGACATTTACAAAAAATTTAACTCCACCCGCTGCCCCAGGTACCGTTTGTAAGGTCCCAATACCTCTTTGTTCGAAGGTCTCTTTCACGATTGCTAGGTCTTCACTGATAGAAGATTTCGCAGAAGAGTAACGTTCAGCAAAGAAAGTAAGCGGTACAAGCTGGCGTGGATGGTCAAGTAAATAGCTTGTCATATCAATTAATCGTTCACTGCGGCGAAACTTCATAACAATCCCCCAAAAGACGAATATTCTATATATAGAATATCACTATTGTCCGTTTTTAATCAAGAGTGTGTCGTTCTCCAAGCATTCTTACAGCAAAGACCTGATCACAAAAACCTCTTAGACCATTATATATCCGATGCATTCTCGAATCGTGCTGAACAATTCCAAAAACGGTTGGACCGCTTCCGCTCATCAAAACAGCATCCGCACCGAAACGCTTCATTTGCTCCTTGATTTGTGCTACCTCCGGATGAAGCTTTAATGTTACATCCTCTAAGACATTTCCGACCTGATCACAAACGCTTTGATAATCATTGTTTTCAATTGCCTTGACCATTTCGTTAATATTTGGATGCTCCATTCCGTTTAAATCTAGTCGCCGATAAACTTCGGCGGTTGAAACACCAATAAAAGGTTTCGCTAGAATTACCCAGCATGTTGGAGGTGCAGGAAGGTCTGTAATCATTTCCCCTCTGCCTCTGGCTAAAGCAGTCCCCCCATACACACAAAATGACACATCCGAGCCTATTTCAGATCCAAGATTGGCTAACTCGTCCAATGTTAAACCAAGCTTCCAAAGTTTATTAAGCCCCCTTAGAGTTGCAGCAGCATCACTGCTTCCTCCAGCCAGCCCAGCCGCAACAGGGATTGTTTTTTCAATTGTTATTTGCACACCTTTTTTTACTTGATATCGGTCCTTCAGCAATTGAGCCGCTTGAAAGGCTAGATTCCTTTGATCGTCAGGAACATAGCGGTTATGGGAAAGAATATGTATTTTGTCCTGCTCTAACAATGTCAACTCAACTCGGTCCGCCAAATCAATCGTCGTCATGATCATTTCAACCTCATGAAAACCATCAGGACGCTTATACAAAACATCCAAGGCTAAATTAATTTTGGCTGGTGCTTTTACTAAAAGCTTCACTACGCCCACCTACACTTCTATATCGATCATATATTTTTTCCTATTTTACCACAAAACTTCAAATAGGAAAAAAGTCAAGCGATAATATTTAAAGGCCAGGGGCTTTCTTCCCCCTGACCTTACCGTGGCGTCTGATTTGTTTAAACATTGAGAAGCAAGTGCGGCTTAGTAAAGCGTAACATTCTGAACTGCTTCTATTACGTATTCCTATTGTTTTTCATTAGCTGCTCTGAAGCGAGTTCGACTGCTCTTTTCACCATATTTCCTGCATCCTTTGCTCGTATGCCGCCCCAACCCTCTTTTTGGACGACATCGTAAAATCCAAGTTCTTTCGCAAGTTCCTCTTTAAACTGTGTAGACATAACACCTCTTCTTCTTGCCATCTAAACAACCCCTTTTATCCACTCACGGCATTATTAGTATGTTATTTAGAAAGTATTTCATTAATTTATTTGAAATGACTGTGTTATCAAGGTCTGTTGATTTGTGCTCCAGGCGGTTCGGGAAGCCTCCTCGGCGCTAAAGCGCCTGCGGGGTCTCCCCTGTCCCGTCCTCCTGCAGGAGTCTCGCGCCTTCCGCACAAATCAACAGAGTCGTAATATCAACATTTTGCATTAACACAGCCTTTGTAAATAGCAAAAGGCAGAAAATCGGATGATTTTCTGCCCTAAAAAATTGCCCTATATTCTAACTTAAAGCTATGTTTCCTGCTGCGTCTTCATAGAAGGTTATTTGAACTGTTTCGGTTAGTACGTCTGCGTAGCTGTATGAAACTCGTTCAAATGCATTTTCTTCTTGATCTAACTCGATTACAAAAACCGAAGGGTACGTTTCGGCTAATACGCCTGATCGTTCGATTGTCTTTCTACGTCCTCCGTTTGCCTTCAGCAACAATCTTTTCCCTAAATTTGAATCTAGAGCCTTTTTAATATCGGCTAAGGTTTTTGGCATTCGGTCCACCTCACTGTGTAAAGTATATCACACTGACATAGTCCTTGTCAAATAAAAACATAAAATTATATCAGTCCGACAAAAAGATTGTCAATATCTTTTCTTCTACTTTTTCTCCCAAATTTCAACAATCATTATCTTTACCTTAAAAAGGGGGGATTATGTGCAATAAAAAAATAATTCCTAGAAAAGTTTGTACTAGCTGACTTTCGAGAACTGTCTAGCTCCAGGCGCCATCGAATTGGGGTCATTAGCAGAATCCTTTCGCTTTCTATTAGGACTTATGATTCTTCTTCCTGGACAGGATTGTAAGGCATTCCTGTTCGTAAGACACCTTTTGTTTCAATGCCCCCCAGGCCCTTTTCTCCGGTTAGTGTGTTTCGTAAAACATCCCAAACGTTGATACTTTCCATAAACGGCGTGAATCCAATTTTTGCAACAATATAAACGGGATCTAATGCATGTATATTAATTCGTGATGGGGAGCTGGCAAAATTTGCACCTGCATGTATCAAAGATTCAAAGTGAGATTGGCAGGCACCTGCAAAGATAACGAGTTGATCTAAATGAGGAATCTTTCTTCGTGCCTCCTTGACGGTTTGGACAAAGTGCTTTGAGTGGCGGTATGCATTAATATCAGATATTTTCCCCTTTGCCTTAGAATAGGCATCATGACCGGTAATGACTAAAATATCAGGACGGTATTGATCAATTAAGCCGCCAATTTTCTTTGGCATCTCCTTTTCGTTACAATGTACCCCATAGACAGGAATACCAATTTTCTCATATAAAGTCATACACTTTTGTAAGTAATCTTGGTCTCCATCTAAGTGAAGAACCTTTCCTGGAATTTGAAAATAATTGGCTGGCTGTACATAGCCGCCTGTCGCTTCATAATCCTGCCTTTGCTTTATTAAATCAACGTCCTGTGCAAATAGGCGAAAGGACTGCTCTTCAAGGGTTTTGTATTCCTGTATTATTTTCGACCTTGCATTTTTGTTAATCTTCACTAAATCCTCGTAAGGGGCATCTGCCACTAAGCGAATATCTTCACCGTATAGGACCGCAAATCTCTGGCCATTTAGTATTTGAATATCAATAACCCGGAATAGAATATCACAGTTATAGGACCGTCTGCCGACAATATCCATCATCTTTATATTCACTGCTGTCACTCCAATTAGACCAGCTTATAGGCCTTCCAAATAAAGTTTCTCTTTGATAGGCTATGCAACTACACAAATTAATGTGAATGACGAGTTCAATTGCATTGATTTAAAATGAAGGCTGTGTTAAAGGACACTTATGATTTATGAACCTGTTGATTGGAGCGGGAAGGAGCTTGACTCCTCGAAAATGCTATCGCATTTTCTTCGTGCGTGGGCAGATTCGAGGATGTAAATCAAAGTCCTGCGGGATGAACGAGCACCGTGAGACCCCGCAGGTCGGAATGAGCGAGGAGGCACACGGGCGAGCCCGCGGAAAGTATAGCGCCTGGAGTGCAAATCAACAGCCTTATTAACACAGCCAACAAAAAAATAGACCTAAAAAGGTCTATTGAAAATAGGTGTATAATTCGTCGCTCAATTTCCCAAATTCCTCAACGGAAAGAGTTTCCCCTCTTCTCGTTGGGTCAATTCCAGCTGCATTTAATGCACGTATGATTTCATCTTTCTTTTCTTTCCCATCCTGAAGTTGACTAGTTAAATTATTTAGAAGTGTTTTTCTCCTTTGTGCAAAACTTGCTCGTGTTACTTGGAAAAAGAATTTCTCATCTTTTACGATTACCGCGGGCTTTTCTCTTCTTGTTAAGCGGATTACAGCTGAATCTACATTTGGCTGAGGGACGAAAACTGTTTTAGGAACAATCATAACCGTCTCCGCCTTTGTGTAGTACTGTACAGCGATGGAAAGCGATCCGTATTCCTTTGTCCCTGGCTTCGCTGAAATGCGGTCTGCGACCTCTTTTTGAAGCATACACACGATACCTCGTATTGGAATCTGTTCCTCTAGCAGCTTCATAATAATTGGAGTCGTCACGTAGTATGGGAGATTGGCAACAACCATAAGATCATCGAAATTCGAAAATTCTGTATCTATGACCTCCTGAACATCTGCTTCAAGTATATCTTTATGGATAACTTTTACATTTTCATACGGCGAAAGAGTGTCAGATAATATCGGCAGTAATCTTTGGTCGATTTCAAAAGCAACCACTTTTTTACTCCTGCGGGCAAGCTGTTCTGTCAGTGCACCAATACCAGGACCAATTTCAATCGCCCCTGAATTATCACCCATTTCTGCAAAGTCAACAATTCTATGTAAGATATTTGTATCAATTAAAAAGTTTTGGCCCAGACTTTTCTTAAAAGAAAATCCATATTTTTCAAGGATGGCTCGTGTTCGAATTGGTGTAGCTATGTCTTTATTCATTTTTTTCCTCCTGTATCACAACTGCGAGTGCCTCTGCAAATTCCCGCCTGCTGATTTGAAACATCATCAATCTTTTATAAAGCTGCTTTCCATTGGTATAACCAATTTTCAAAAGTTTTCCCAACATGACCCTTCGCTCTTTTGATCCTGCTCCCCCAATGAGTCCCGCTGTCATTAAGTCCTCTTGTGTGATTTCCTCTTTAATCGTATCTGACATGATTTGTGCGTCTCTTAATGCGTTTCTTATTGCTTCTAAAGAGGCATGTTCAACACCCAGACCTTTTCCATTTTTAGCGATTGCGACTTCTTTCGGTAAAAAAGCGTGTTTTGCGCCAGGTACTTTTTCAGCAATCGTTTTCCTGATTTTTTCACCTGGGTAGTCGGGGTCTGTAAAGATGATTACCCCTCGTGTTTCTTGTGCTCTTTTGATTTTTTCGATGGTTTCTTCATTAATTGCAGAGCCATTTGTTTCAATTGTATCTGCATCAACAGCTCGTTTAATTGTGGTGGTATCGTCTTTTCCCTCCACCACAATGAATTCCTTAATCTTCATTATTTCCTCCGTACGTGAATGATATAAAAATAAGCTGTGTTAAAGCTAAATGTTGATTTTAGTACCCTGTTGATTTGTGCGGAAGGCGCGAGACTCCTCGAAAATGCTATCGCATTTTCTTCGTGCGTGGGCGGATTCGAGGATGTAAATCAGTGTCCTGCAGGAGGACGGGACAGGGGAGACCCCGCTTATCTCTTAGCGCCGAGGAGTAGGAAAAGCGGAAGCACCTTGTACAGCCCCGACAAGCGCTGGAGGGCCTGACGATGAAGTCGTTCTTTGACTTCAACGTTGGGACCGAAGCGACTCGAGGGGCTAGGCGCTGCAGCTAGACAGGCTTCCTGAACCGCCTGCGGAAAGCGAAGCGCCTCGTGACAGGCAGATACGGCCTGTCACTGCGGTGATTATTCAAAGAAGCAGTCCTTAGTGGAGCACAAATCAACAGCCTAGATTAACACAGCAAAAAAATAAAAAATTTGAAAAATAATTGAAACATTTTTGTAATGTCCATCGTCTATATTAACAAATGCCTTCATATTATGAAGTAAATACCTTAATGTATTCGTTGTAAGTATAATGAATATTAGAGAAAAAGCAAAATGCAGAGGCTATTTAAACCTCTGCACAGTTAAGCTTATTGTAATATTTTAATCTTGACCTTTCTAACTCCCCAGCGGAATGCCTCCGCTTTCGATGGAAAGAAAACATCAATTTTATGTCCCTTTATTGCTCCACCAGTATCAGACGCTACAGCATAGCCATAACCTTCTACATAAACCTTTGTTCCCAGCGGAATCACACGAGGATCTACAGCAATTATCTTTGCATTTGGATTTGCACGTAAATCAAATCCTGTTGCTGTTACCCCTGAACAGCCATTACAATAGGCTGTATAGGCAGTAGTATTAACATAAAACTCAGTTCCAGTTTCTGCTCCACGGGAAACTTGAATATCTAATTCCTTCGTTCCAACAGCCACAACTTTATCGAGTTTCTCTATAAGACTCTGCTCACTAATTAATTTTCTTGAAACTTCTTTACCGTTTTCCAAGATAACTTCATATTCTCTTGAAATAAGCCCCTGTCTGCCATCTTTGACAGTTACTTGCTTTCCATTTTCCAAGCTCTCATCTTTCTTGGTGATCACGGCAAAGTGAACTGGTTCTTCCACTACATCGGTGACTTTTTCTACGCGTATGACGTTAACAACGCCATCCTTTTTCACTGTCTCAGATAATGACGGTTCAACTCGGTCAAATTCATTAAGTTTAATTCCCTGTTGTGTTAAAAAGTCAGCGACCGTAGCCGAAGTGGACCATACTTGCTGTTCTTTTCCGCCGTCAACTAGTGTAAGATGAAGAGCTGATTGAATGCGAATATCCATCTTGCTTTTGATTGTTTCCTGCGGCTTGGGTGAAATTTCATCATGTTCGTTCAATACAATTTGTTGCTCTTTTAGTAGCTCAGCGACCGTACCTGCTGTTGTCCATATCGTTTTTTTCTCGTTGTCTTGGACAATTTTAACCTGCTTTGCTTGTTTCCAGACAATTACTTGATTGTCTTTCACCTTAGCATCAGCTGAAGGTGACAAGTAGTCTTTTGAGTTGAGTGGTATTTCAAGTTGAGCGAATACATCCTTAACTGTATTGGCATGCGTTTTTACTACTTTTTGCTGTCCGTTAAGAGTCAATGCAACTGTATACTTAGATCCTTCATAGTACGAAAAACCAAGAAGTGCTGCTAAAACTACAAAACTAGCAAAAGTGATCGCCAACCTTTTTCTACTCAAAGACTTGGAAAACAGGTTTTTCATGTTTTTGAATACGATGAAAAACGCCTCCTTCTCTCGGAGAGATTATTGAGAAACATGCTGCCGGCTGTCAACCCTTGCATTTGTTGTGAACGTATTTCCTATTATGCATATAGTTGGGAAATTTGCAAAGGGAAACTTATCGACACGGTTATCCTATGAGGAAAAGGAGACGTGTAGAACTTTAAGTTATATTAAAAAATTTGGACAAGCTTCTATTAAAGTCGACAAGCTTGTCTATCAGTTTATGTCGAATAATTTTTTTGCATTAGCAGTCGTGACGATGGCAACTTCTTCAAATGATATGCCTTTAATTTCTGCGATTTGCTCTGCTACTAGCTTAACATATCCTGGTTCATTGCGTTTTCCACGATAAGGATGCGGCGCTAAATAGGGGCAGTCTGTTTCAATCAGCAGTTTTTCTAACGGAACGACAGCTGCCACTTCTTTGGGCTTTTTGGCATTTTTGAACGTAACCGGACCCCCTAATGAGATAAGAAAATTCATTTTTAGACATTCTAAGGCAACCTCAGGGCTTCCGCTGAAGCAATGCATGATTCCTCCAACTTCACCAGCATCCTCTTCTTTTAAAATTTCTACAATATCAGCTGTTGCTTCCCGATTATGAATCACAATCGGAAGTTTTACCTTCTTAGCCAATCGGATTTGCTTTCGAAATACTTCCTTTTGGATGTCTTTTGGAGACTTGTCCCAATGATAATCCAAGCCCATTTCTCCTATTGCCACTACCTTTGGATGGGCAGCTAAATCTTCGATCCAAAGCAAATCTTCATCTGTCATATCAATTGCATCTACAGGATGCCAGCCAACGCACGCATAGATAAACTCGTACTCTTCTGCCAGATCCATAGCCCTCTTAATTGTTGGTCGGTCGAACCCAACCACTGTCATATAGGAAACCCCTGCTTCTTTTGCCCTCTCGATAACTTCCTGTAAATCCTCATCAAATTGTTCCGCGTTTAAATGGACATGTGTATCAAATAACATGACTGTTTCTCCTTTATTTATATTCTTATGGCTGTGTCGAATGATAGTGAGAAAAAAATAGAAATGTCTCGAAAATTGTTTCACGTGAAACATTAAGGGACATTTCTATCGTTAAATTATTTTACCTTTGAACCATTTGGAAGGGACTGATCGACTGTTGCCAATGAGAGTGATCCATCCTTTGAACCTGCTAGGATCATTCCTTGTGACATTTCTCCACGCAGCTTTACTGGTTTCAGGTTCGTAATGCAAATGACTTTTCTACCCACTAAATCTTCTGGCTTATAATATTGTGCAATTCCTGAGACTACTTGCCTTTTTTCATACCCTAAATCCAACTGAAGCTTTAGAAGCTTATCTGCCTTTTTGATTGGGTCAGCCTGAATAACTTCTGCCACTCTCAAATCAATTTTCATAAAGTCGTCTATAGCAATTTCATCCATTTCATCAGGCTTTTCTTCTTGTTTTACTTCTTGCTTCTCCTCAACAATTGGAGCAGAACCTCCCATTTTAGCACGGATAAATTCAACTTCTTCTGCAATTTCAAGGCGTGGGAACAAAGGGTTTCCTTTTGAAACCTTAGTTCCATTCGGAATCACACCAAAGGTATCTAAGCTCTCCCAAGATTTAAGTTCTTCTTCATTAACACCAAGTTGCTGAAAAATACCATTCGGTGTCACGGTTAAGAATGGCTGAAGAAGAATTGCTGTTCTTCTTAAGGATTCAGCTAAATGGACCATTACACTTGCCAGTTCATCTTTACGTTCTTCTGACTTTGCCAATGTCCATGGCTGTGTTTCATCTATATATTTATTACTTCTGCTTACTAATTGCCAAATGGATGTTAACGCAACTGAAAACTCCATTTTCTCCATGGCTTCCTCATATTTAGCAACTGTTTCACGATTGACCTGAAGCAGTGCATTATCAAATTCACCAGTTGAATCCGAATAGGCGGGAATGACTCCATCAAAATATTTCTCAATCATCGCCACTGTACGATTTAACAGGTTACCAAGATCATTCGCTAAATCAAAGTTAATTCTTTCAACAAATCCCTCTGGCGTAAAGACACCATCTGCCCCAAATGGCACTTCTCTTAATAAGTAATAGCGAAGAGCGTCGAGACCATAGCGGTCAATTAATGTAACAGGGTCCACTACATTTCCTTTTGATTTAGACATTTTACCGTCCTTCATTAATAACCAGCCATGTGCAAACACCTTTTTAGGAAGTGGAAGATCAAGTGCCATCAACATGATTGGCCAATAAATCGTATGAAAACGAACAATTTCTTTTCCAACAAGATGAACATCAGCAGGCCAATAATTCAAGTATTTGCTATCATTATCCGTACCATAGCCGAGAGCGGTAATGTAGTTCGATAAAGCATCTATCCACACATAAATAACATGTTTTGGATCCCCCGGCACCTTCACACCCCAATCAAAGGTTGTTCTAGAAACAGCTAAATCCTCTAAACCAGGCTTAATAAAATTATTAATCATTTCATTTTTACGTGATTCCGGCTGGATAAACTCTGGATTTTCCTCATAGTATTGCAATAATCGATCAACATACTTACTCATTTTGAAAAAGTAAGATTCTTCTTTTACAATTTCTACTCCCCTGCCGCAATCAGGACAATTTCCTTCCACTAACTGGCGGTCAGTATAAAAGGATTCACACGGTGTACAATACCACCCTTCATACTTATCCAGGTAAATATCTCCCTGTTCAAGCAGTCTAGCGAAAATCTTTTCGACAATTTGTTTATGTCTCTCATCCGTTGTCCGAATAAAGTCATTATAGGAGATATCGAGCTTTTTCCATAAATCCTTAATCCCATCCACAATTTCATCAACATACTGCTGCGGGGAAATCCCCTTTTCCTCAGCTTTACGCTGGATTTTTTGACCATGCTCATCGGTTCCCGTTAAATACATAACATCAAAGCCGCGCATCCTTTTATAGCGTGCCATTGCGTCCCCTGCTACTGTTGTATAGGCATGGCCAATATGTAAATTTCCACTTGGATAATAAATCGGAGTAGTAAGATAAAACGTTTTTAATTTTCCTTGCATTTGGGATCCTCCTAATATAGGTACATAGACTTTTCTACTAAATCATTATAGCCCTTTTTGGCCCTCTTATATCATCAAAATATACCCAAAAATCAATAAATGTGCAATAAACCCAACCATAACCAAAAGATTTATTTTATTTTTATCCTCTGCTCCCCCCATAAAATGTTTATTACTGTCGAAAATTATACTAATGAAATAGTTTTTATTGTAGTTTTTTGTCGAATATTACAATTTCATTAAAAAAGATTATATTAATCCAACAATAGTATTAAAAATCTATTTCATTTGAATGGTCATTCATTATCTATTGATATATCAACATTCTTGTAAACTCATAATATTTACCATTACTTTTTACTTTAAAGTAATTGACGGAAATGGGAATGGCTGGTATTATTAATTTATAAAAATAATGTCGAATAATGACGAATAGATAGAGAAATAAATTAATAGGTTTATTATGAGAGGAGCTAGTAAATATGAAATCTACAGGTATTGTACGTAAAGTTGATGAATTAGGCCGTGTGGTTATTCCAATCGAATTAAGAAGAACACTTGGTATCGCTGAAAAAGATGCACTTGAAATTTATGTTGATGAAGAGCGTATTATCTTAAAGAAATACAAGCCAAATATGACTTGCCAAGTAACTGGTGAAGTTTCCGATGATAACTTAGCACTTGCTGGCGGAAAACTAATCCTTAGCCGCGAAGGCGCTGAGCAGCTAGTAAATGAAATCAAAAGCCAATTTGAATTAGTAAAATAATATACAGTAAGCTTCTCCTCAAGAAGGAGAAGCTTTTTTTTAATCTAGTCGACGTGGTAGGCCTGATACACCTCACGTTTGCTTATCCCCCGGTCTATTGCGGTTTGTTTGATAGCTTCTTTTGAGGGAATCTGTTTCACACTTATGTAGTGATTTACATGCTCCTCTATCGACAAGGTTTCCCACCAGTTCATTTCTTCTTGCTTTAATTTACTCTCATCCGCACCTTCAACAATCAAACAAAATTCGCCACGAATTTCATCCTGATTAGCCCACTCTATTATTTCCTCTAAGGTTCCTCTAATAAATTCCTCAAACTTTTTAGTTAACTCCCGGCAAATAGCTATTTTGCGATTACCAAGGACATCATACATACTCGTTAGAGTTTCTTTGAGTCGATGCGGTGACTCATAGAAAACAAGAGTTCCTGTTTGTTTTTTTAAGCTCTCTAACTCCGTTTTCTTCTCTTTTTTGCTTCGGTTTAAGAAACCATAAAAATAGAAGGGCTGACATGTTAGCCCCGAAGCAATTAAAGCTGGAAGAGCTGCATTTGCACCAGGTAGTGGGACTACTGTCACTTTCTCATTGATTGCAGCAAGAACCAATTCATATCCTGGATCTGATATAGCAGGCATGCCCGCGTCACTGACTAAAGCAATCTTCATGCCTTCCTTAATCTTGTGAATGAGCTTCTCTCCACTCGATTCTTTATTATGTTCATGATAGCTGACAACAGGGGTTTGAATTTCAAAGTAATTACACAACCTTTTTGTGTTTCTTGTATCCTCAGCTGCAATCAGGTCCGCTTCTTTCAATATCCTTACAGCACGAAAACTCATATCTTCAAGATTACCGATTGGCGTCGGAACAAGATACAGTATTCCTTTATGTGCCTCGTTCTCAAAACTCTTTTGCTGCCACACTATGACCACCCGTTTCTTTTATTCTCCATATAAAATCTTTCTGATTTCCGCAGTATACTCCCCTTCTTCATTATAAACAAATAAGGGAGGAAGTATTTTTAAATCAGGACTGCCATCTTTTATTGCTTCAATTAGCAGGGTATTTGCTTCTTTCCCTTGCTTTGGATAGACAAACTGAATACGTTTTGGTTCAAGGCGATACTGTCGCATGACCGAAATGATATCCATTAACCTTCCTGGACGATGAACAAACGCCACCTTGCCGCCCTGCCTCACTAATTGACTTGAAGCCTTAACAGCATCCTCTAGTGTACAAAGTATCTCATGACGAGCAATGGCTAAGTGCTCATTCGGATTCATTTCTTCCTTTGAGGGAGTAGGAAAATAAGGAGGATTACAGGTTACAACATCAAATTTCCCATGCCCCAGCTTGTTTGGCATTTCTTTTATATCACCATGAATCATCTGAAGGCGGTCCCCGAGACAGTTATATTCAATACTTCTTACAGCCATATCATATAAGCGCTCTTGTATCTCCACACCAGTAATCTTCCCTTTTGTACGAGCACTTAAAAACAATGGTATAACTCCATTCCCACTGCATAAATCAATTATATTTCCCTTTTGAATAGGAATATAGACAAATCGAGCTAATAAGACTGCATCAAGCGAGAAGGCAAAAACGGATGGACTTTGAATAATCCTTAAATTTTCTGCAAGCAAATAATCAAGCCGCTCATCATTTTTTAAATTAACCAATGCTATCCACCTCAAAATTATATGAAAAAAATAAGGCTGACCTGGGTCAACCTCTTCTAAGTTATTTCTTATTAAGAAAGGAGAGACAAAATAAGCAATCGCCTTCCTTACGCAAGCTCCCAAAATGTAGATTACAAATGTGAAATCCTTCTTGGTATAGACGAGCAAGGTTATCATAGCCTTCACCGATGTCCAAAGTTCGATCACCAGCAGACGCAGGGGGATTTGTCCCTTTTTTAACTTTCTCATCTTTCTTGTCTTTTTCCGTGGTTAAATCTAAACGGCGTCTTAGATGTTCATTTTCAAGCTTTAAGTAATGATTCTCTTCTAGTATTTCGGCTAAATGCTGCTTTAATTCTCCGAGCTGTTGGTAAAGATGGCCAATTTGTGTTTCCATATTACTTACTGATTCAAATATCTCTTTTTTATCCACGTCTCACACCTCTTAATCTGTGGATTGTATAGAAAAGGCACCTTCTTTAAGAATCTCATCCAATGTATACTCCAGAACTCGGTCCTGTTCCTTTAGTTCCACCTGAAGTACCCGCTCTAATATATTTAATCCTACCACTTTTCCTCGGCCTTGAGGAGTTTCAATCATTTCCCCTAAATCAGGCAGCTGTGCTTTTGCTGCTTCATATTCATCATTTTCATATTTCAAGCAGCACATAAGCCTGCCGCATAAACCGGATATTTTAGTAGGATTCAATGAGAGGTTTTGATCCTTTGCCATCTTAATGGAAACAGGATCAAAATCGCCTAAAAATGTGGAACAGCAAAGCATTCTTCCACATGGACCAATTCCACCAAGCATTTTCGCTTCGTCCCTGACACCGATTTGGCGCAATTCAATTCTTGTCCGAAAAATAGCTGCTAAATCTTTTACTAACTCACGAAAATCAACTCTGCCGTCAGCTGTAAAATAGAAAATCACTTTATTTCGGTCAAATGTATATTCAACATCGACTAGTTTCATATCTAGTTGATGCCCATTTACTTTTTCATTACAAACATCATATGCTTCCTGGGCAGCTTGTTTATTTTCTTCTACAATCATCCGATCCTTATGATCTGCAATCCTCACTACCTTTTTTAAAGGCAGAACGACATCATGCTCCTCAACCTGTTTACGTGGAACAACAGCCTTACCGTATTCAACCCCGCGAACAGTTTCGACGATCACGAATTCATCCTTTTGAATTGAGAGATCTCCTGGATCAAAATAATAGATTTTCCCCGCCTTTTTAAAGCGCACTCCTACAACATCATACAAATGAAGATCCCTCCTGCAAATTTAACACAAGCTCTTCCATCATTAGCTGTGGGTTCATATTGGCCTGCAGCTTCCTTTTTGCCTCGAGAATAGCCGACATTTGATCCGATAACCGCCGTCCGGATGTTTCAAGAGCATACTGCCTTAACACTTCACTTTCAGCTTTAAAGACGATTTGCTCCTGTTTATCTAATTGTATATATAATAAATCCTTAAAAATAAGAAGTAAAAGATCTAACCCACGATTAATCTGTTCTTTCTCTTTAAAGTGTGAGAACCAATCTCCTTGAAGTGTTACCATTGCTTCTAAAGGATTTTTTTTCAACACCTCATATAATTTTAACACTATTTTTTGAGCTTGTGCAAACCAATCATCGACATTTAATTCATATGCTTCATCAAGACTATTCGTCAACTGTGCTAATAATGGCGCCTTCATTGGATTTACGCCGTTTTCAGTCAATTGATTAATCATTGATTGTGGAGATAATGGTTTAAATGATAAAATTTGGCACCTTGAAAGAATCGTTGGCAACAGTTGCTGAAGCTGCTCAGTTAGCAAAAAAGCTGTCGTTTGTGAGTTTGGTTCTTCCAGGAACTTTAGCAAACTATTTGCTGCACTCACACTCATTTTGTCAGCATCGCTTATCATATAAACTTTTCTAGACGATTCTACCCCTTTTTTGGAGAACTCCTCCTGGAGGGCTTGGATTTGCTGTTTTTTTATCGATAATCCATCAGGCTCAACCTTATGGACATCGGGATGATTACCGCTGTTAATTCGCCGGCAATTATGACAAGTCTCACAAGGTTTATAGCCTTCTATTAAGGAATCGCAAAATAAAGCTTTCGTGATTAATAAAGCGATTTCTTTTTTCCCAGTCCCTCTGATTCCCTCAAGTAAATAGGCATGGGCCACACGATTCTTCAACAAACTGTTCTTTAACATTTTTAGCACGGCAGGCTGCAGCTCTTCTAATTGATCCCATGTTTTTACCAAGTTTATCACTCTCTTACAAGTAGTATCGTTTTAAAAATGCATATATTGCTCAATTGGCAGAACGAAAACAGTAGCACCGCCAACCTCAACTTCTACAGGATACGGTACAAAGGAGTCTGCATTTCCACCCATTGGAGAAACAGGTGCCACTAATTGATCGCGTGATTTGCAGTTATCTTTAATGATTTGCAGTGCACGGTCTACTCGTATATCCTCTGTTCCAATCATAAAGGTGGTATTGCCAGATTTCAAAAAGCCACCTGTCGTTGCCAGTTTAGTCGCTCTAAAATTATTATCAACCAGTGCCTTTGATAACCGGTTGCTATCCTGATCCTGAACAACAGCGATGATAAGTTTCATCTCAAACCAACCCCTTCATCCATATTTCATATATCTTTCCTATATTATAACAGGTATTTGTCCTTCTCACATTGATATTCGACAGTGAGTTATTTTGAAAGTTGTCTGAAATTACATTCTCACAAAACTGGGTAATTTCCACATAACTCTAAAAGACAACGATTACATAAAAAAGGTATAATAATATAATTAGAAATTATTATAGAAAAGAAAGGCGAACAATCAATGCTTAATCGACTAAAAAAATGGAATACTTTACGGAATCAAATTTTATTGATTTTCTTATTAGTTATGATCATTGTTCTATTGATTGTCAGTCTTCTTACGTTGAGACAGGTTTCCTCTTTATTAAAAAATAATGCTGAAAAACAAATCCAACAAGTGGCCATCGAAGCAAATGGCCGTATCGAATCACTTTATGAGCAAATTAACATGTCCTCAAAGCTTGTGATAACGGATGAAGAGGTCCAACGGATCTTAACGGATGTCCATCATAGAAAAGAAGTATCGTTTAGTGACCGTCAACGTTTAATGGGACATATCAACAGAATTATGGGGAATACAGATGGAATCTTTTCCTTTCAGCTCTTTGCTGGTAAACAGCAGCGTGTTCTACCCCTAGATGAAGATTCTTTATTGAACCAAATTGATAAAAAGTGGATTAATAAAGCAAATACAGCAAAAGGAAGTATGGTTTGGATTGGTGAGGATCCAGCTGATAAAAACTACTTTCTCGCCATTCGCAGTGTCAATTTAATAGAAAGACAATTTAGGAATGGCGGTTATCTTTTAATTAGTATTAACCGTAATCATATTAAATTTGCAAACGAAACAAATGAAAACGATCAATACACCATACTTCTAGATCAAGACCAAAAGCCAATTATCAACAATTATCATGGAGATATAAAGAGTATTATTGAAAGCGATGAAAACATTGTTCAATTAAATCAGCGAGAGTATATGGTGACAAAGCAATCATCCAAGCTCACAGGTTGGACCGTGCTTATTTTAACCCCTGTAAGTGAACTAACACAGGGAATGTTAGGGATTCGGACAGGGTTTATTTTATCTGGAATATTTGGTGTATTCATTTTTACAATCTGCTCCTATTTCCTTTCAACAGTCATTACAAGGCCAATAGTAAGATTAACAAAAACCATGCAGCGTGCGGGAGAAGGTTCATTAACATTGAATCCTAGTGTTTCTTCTGTAAATGAAATTAATGAATTAAACAGTACCTATAATCAGCTAGTTAAAGAAACCAATCATTTAATCCAGATGGTTTATCAAAAGGAGATTTTACGAAGCCGCAGCGAATTGAAAGCTCTTCAAGCACAAATTAACCCGCATTTTCTCTTCAATACACTGGATGCACTTCATTGGTCACTTGAAGAAAAGGATGAAGAAGAATTGTCTGAACTAGTCTTAGCCATGTCCAATTTATTCCGTTATACCATTACAAAAGAATCCGATGATGATTGGGTGTTTTTGAAAGACGAAATCAAGCATATAGGTGACTATATGGAAATTATGAAAATGCGCTTTGGTGACAGATTACAATGGCAGGTAATGGTACCCTTAGAATACGAGCATGTAAGAATACCAAAACTGATTATCCAGCCCTTGGTAGAAAATGCAATTTTGCATGGCGCAGGAAACAAGCTCGGAAATTGCCTCGTTTCAATAACGGTTGTACCGATAAAACGGGAAGACACAGAATGGATTTGCATCTCTGTTCAAGATGATGGTCTTGGTATGGATAAAGAGCGGCTTGAGTGGATTACTCAATCAATGAAAACGGGTGGTACCTCTTCAGTGAAAGGAAAAGGAATGGCCATTTCCAACGTTTACAAACGCTTAAAATTATATTACAAAGGAATCACACATTCAGACCTTTTGATTGAGAGTAAATTAAACATGGGCACAAGGATTTCATTCGAGCTGCCAATTGATGGAGGAGAGTAAATGCTTACTAAAAATATCGTAATCGTTGACGATGAACCTAGAACAAGGCAAGGCTTGCAGAGAACGTTAGAAAGTTGGAATAATGGTGACTTTACCATCCTCACTGCGGATAGCGGCGAAGAAGTCCTGGGGATTATGGAAGAAAAGAAGATTCATATTTTGCTTTCTGATATCCGCATGCCTGAGATGACTGGATTACAACTGTTAAAAAACATGAAAGAAAAAGGGTCCTCTCCTGTGGTCATAGTTATTTCCGCTTACTCCGAGTTTGAGTATGCTCAGGAAGCTTTAAGGCTCGGTGTAGTAAATTATCTTTTAAAGCCTATCGGTAAAAAGAAGCTGATTGAAGCTGTTGAAGAAGCAGTTAAGGTTATGGAAAAGCAAGTAAGAGCCGGGATGATTGAAAAAGTAGTGGATGAAAAAATAGTCGAAACCAACAACAAAATGGATTCATCGAAAGATCCTATTCGCAAAGCCATAGCCTATATCGATCAACATCTAAAGGATGAATTGACCTTAAAGGACGTAGCTGCTCATGTTCATTTGAATCCGAGTTATTTTAGCGTGTTGTTTAAGGACCAGGCCAATCTAAATTTTAGTGAGTATGTAACAAGAAGAAGAATTCAGCGCGCAAAAGAATTGGTTATTTTAACCAATCTGCCAATCAATGAAATTGCTGAAGAGGTCGGCTATAAAACTTCTAAATACTTTATTAAAATTTTCAAGGAACTTGAAGGGATAACTCCAAGTACCTATCGAAAAGTAAACGATGAGAGCGTTTTCTAAAAATGGTGGTACTTTTCCTAATCTCAGTCCCCTTTTTTGATTATTTCTTAGGTGTTAGACTTTAATTGTAAGACATATCTGAAAACACATTAAGGGGGTTTTAATTCAATGAAAAAGAAAGCGTTTTCCACTTTGATATCTTTGGCATTAATGGGCGGGCTAGTTTTAGGAGGCTGTTCATCATCATCAAGTACATCTGAAGATTCGGGTAAGTCAAGCAGTGACAAAACAGTTGTAAAAATGATGCATTTATGGCCAGAAGGCAGTTCAAATGCCCAGTATACAATTGTTGATAACATTATCAAAGCTTATGAAGAAGAGAATCCGGATGTCGATATTCAAACGGAGATTTTAGGAAATGAACAGTACAAAGAGAAAGTCAAGGTTTTATCTGCTTCAAACGAACTTCCAGATGTTGGGATTACTTGGGCTGCTGGTTATATGCAACCTTTCGTTGATGGAAATATGTTCACACCATTAGATGATATTGTCCAAAAAGATAAATTCGTTGCTGGTACACTTGATGCTTTCTCAGTGGATGAAAAGACATACGCTTTACCTCTCGAATTGAACATTACTCCTGTGTATTACAATAAAGAAATTTTTAAGAAATATAACTTAAAAGCTCCAGAGACTTATGATGAGTTCTTAAACGTTGTAGATACACTTGTTGATAAAGGTGTTACTCCAATCACTTTAGGAAACAAAGATCGCTGGACAGGCTCTATGTGGTATATGTACCTTGCAGACCGTATTGGCGGACCAGAGGCATTAAATAATGCGATCAATCGTACTGGAAGTTTTGAAGATCCAGCTTTAGTTAAAGCGGCTGAAGAAGTTACAAAACTTGTTGATAAGGGTGCATTTGTTAAAGGATTTAACGGACTATCAAACGATGAAGCAAAAGGTTACTTTATGAATGAGCAAGCAGCCATGTATTTAATGGCGACTTGGGAATTACCAAACTATACTACTAGCCCTGATGTTGCTAAGGAATTTAAAGAAAAAGTTGGATACTTCAAGTTCCCCACATATGAAGGTGGAAAAGGCGATATTGATAGCTATGTAGGCGGCCCTGGTGTTGGTTTATTTGTATCTGAACAGTCAAAAGTAAAAGACGAAGCGAAGGCATTTGTTTCTTACTTAGTAGAAGAATGGGGCAAGCGTTCCGTTGTTGACGCTGGTGTTATTCCAGCAACTAAAGTTGATACATCCAATGGCGATCTTGACCAAATGTACATTGACATTCTTAATGATTTAGGGAAAGCTACTAATCTAACACTTTATGCAGATGTTCAAATGTCTGCTGGGGTGGCTGATGTTCACTTAAATCAGATTCAGGCATTATTTGGCGGACAATCATCACCTAAAGAGTTCACAAAAACACAAGAAGAGGCTCTTGCTTCTGAGAAATAATTTCTTTGCAAGAGGGCATATTGCTAAATATGTCCTCTTCTTTATAGAAGGCTCTTTTCTTAAACTTTGTTGTTTTTTGGGACAAAATTTAAGAAAAGAGCCTGCAAACTTAATTCTAAAGCGCAAAATAGCTATTTCCACGTTTAAATCGGCTTTAAGATTTTAACAACAATCTTTACGAAACAGCCTTATAGAAAGGAAGGGGACTACCAACATGAAAAATGTTATGTCGAATAAATTAGTAATCGCCCTTTATACGCTCCCTGCTTTATTTCTCGTACTAGTCCTTATCTATATTCCAATTGGATTATCAGGTTATTATGGTTTCATGGATTGGGACGGAATTGGTGAGATGAAATTTATTGGGTTAGAAAATTATATCACCTTGATTCAGGATAATGTTTTCTGGACAAGTGCGTGGCATTCTTTCCAATTAGCCATTTTTTCTACGGCTAGCTTACTGTTATATTTAGGAATCTCACTTGTTTTAGCTAGTAAAATTAAGGGATCGGATTTATTACGTAAGATTTATTTAATTCCAATGTTATTATCATCTGTAGCCATTGCCCAGCTTTGGATGAAGATTTTTGACCCAACGAATGGAATGGCCAACAAATTACTTGAAATGTTTGGCGTGGAAAATACACCGATTTGGTTAGCAGATCCTAAGATCGCTCTTTTCTCAATTTTCATCCCAGTTATTTGGCAGTTTGCAGGATTTTATATTCTTATTTATTATGCAGCATTAAAAAATGTACCAGATGAAGTGATTGAAGCGGCAAAAATTGATGGTGCTAACCCGATACAAATAGCTTTTAAAATTAAATTACCGCTCATTTCTGGAGTGTTTAAAGTAACGATCATGCTTGCAGTAGTTGGTTCATTGAAATATTTTGACTTAATTTATGTCATGACTGGCGGAGGACCAAACGGTGCAAGTGAAGTAATGGCCTCATATATGTACAAGGAAGCATTTAAATTGAATAACTTTGGTTATGGCAGTGCCATCGGATTTGGACTACTAGTAATTTGTCTGATCATGACTTGGCTAACCTCGAAACTAACGAAATCTAATGATGATGTTCAATTTTAAGGGGGAGTGAAACAAGATGAGTGAGGTTAGCACACAACAAACAACAACAAACCTTTCCGTGCCCAAAACCACGAAGAAATCATACTTGAACAAAATCGGATTTGGCTTTCTTTATCTAATATTAGGGTTGTTTGCTATTATTCAGATTTACCCATTAGTTTGGCTGGTGTTCTTTTCACTGAAAACCAATCAAGAAGTGTTTGGAATGTCTCCTTTCGCTTTACCACAAGACCCGCAATGGGAAAACTACACAAAAGCTTGGACTTCTGGAAATATTGGGCTTTACTTTTTCAACAGCGTTTGGATTACGGTATTATCGGTCGTCCTTACCATTATCCTTGCCAGTTTCGTAACGTTTGCTGTTACACGGATGCACTGGAAATTAAGTGGTCTCATTCTCGGATTATTTTTAGTAGCTTATATGATTCCCTTGCATTCAACATTAATTCCTTTGTTTAACATGTATAACAATTTAAATTTAATTGATAATCCAACATCGATTGTCTTGTCTTATACAGCCTTTAACTTACCGTTAACGATTATGATTTTATTAGGTTTTTATAAAACTTTCCCACGTGAAATTGAAGAAGCAGCGGTAATGGATGGATGCTCGGTGCACCGAATCTTCTTCCAAATTACCCTGCCGATGACCGTGCCCGTACTATCAACGACTGCGATTATTAACATGATTTATAACTGGAATGAATTCGTCTTTGTAAACACATTCATCAGTTCAGATAATTGGAAAACACTAACTGTTGGAATCAACAACTTCGTAGGACAATACTTAACAGATTGGGGTGCCATTGGGGCCACTCTTGTTATCAGTATTGTGCCAATTCTACTTACCTTCTTATTCTTAAGTAATAAGATTGTTGAGGGTATGGCAGCCGGTTCAGTCAAAGGTTGATTGTTGGAGGGATTAGAGTGAGTGGAACTAGCACGACAAATCGGATCTATTCGGCTACTGAATGGATTGCCAAATTTGCTTATATTAATTTATTATGGATTGGATTTTCGTTGGTCGGTCTGGTCGTTCTCGGACTTTTCCCTGCTACGATTTCGATGTTCACAGTCATTCGTAAATGGATTATGGGGGAAGGGGATATCCCCATTTTTCGAACCTTTTGGGTAACCTATAAATCTGAGTTTCTTCGCAGTAATGGACTAGGCTTACTTGTTGCAATTGTATGTGGACTAATTGTTCTTGATTTAGTTTTCATGAAGAATTTGGGGAACGGTTTTACGAATGCAATCCATATCCCTCTTTACATGTTTATGTTTGCAGTAGTCATGACAATGTTTTACCTGCTCCCGATTTATGTTCATTATGAGTTAAAACTGATACAGATGATTAAAAATTCATTTTTTATGATGCTCATTAACCCTCTTGAAAATATCGTAATGATCGCTGGTATCGCTGCCATGTTTTTTGTGGTGAAATTCATCCCAGGTTTAGGCTTTTTCTTCGGCGGCAGTCTTTCAGCAGCAATAATAATGGCATCAGGCTATCTTGCTTTTAATAAAGTAGACAAAAAGAAACAGATGAACTAACTTTTAAAATTGTTCAACGAAAAAGACAGATAGGAGGTGTTTCTTGTAATAAGAAACCTTCCATCTGTCTTTTGCATTTTTAAAACTTAAGCTGCGTTTATATTGTTTTGCTCCCTTAATAAGGGCCTCTAATAAAATCCTTTACCTCTTCCTGATAGAAACGTTGTATCTCTTGCTTTTCTTCTGCTGAAAACGACTTTGTATCCAAGGCAGAGAGATTGTCCTCGACTTGTTTAACATTTTTAAATCCAGGAATGATACATGTAATTTCTTTTTGGTCTAGAATCCATCGCAGTGCCGCACTAGCCATTGATTTTCGGCCTTCTGCAATCCACTTTAACCCATCAGCCAATTCTACACCTTTATGGAACCCAAGACCTGCAAAGGTTTCCCCAACATTAAATGCCTCTCCATTTTCATTAAATCGGCGATGATCGTTGGCTTCGAAAACATGGTCAGAGGTAAATTTACCAGTTAGCAGTCCACTGGCAAGCGGTAATCGAACAAGAAGACCTACCCCTTTTTGATAAGCTTCGGGTATTAATGTTTCTAATGGCTTTTGGCGGAACATATTAAATATGATTTGCAGGCTTTTTACGTTGGGATATTCTAAACAAATGAGTCCCTCTTCTACGGTTTCTACACTAACTCCATAATGACGGATTTTACCTTCTTTCTTCAGGCGATCTAGTGCTTCAAAGACACTGCCATCTTTCAAAATCTCTGTTGCAGGGCAATGAATTTGATACAAATCAATCGCTTCCCTGTTTAAACGGCGGAGGCTGTCTTCACAATAGGAACTTACTTTTTCATAGCTGTAATTTTTCGGATCAAAAATATCACCCTGACGGCAGAACTTGGTTGCAACATGTATCTCATCTTCCCTGCCCTTAGTGGCCTTGGCCAATAACTCCTCACTATGACCATCCCCGTATACATCAGCCGTATCGAAAAAGTTCACTCCTCGGTCAATCGCATATTCTAAGGATTTCAGAGCTTCTATATCACTAGTCCTGCCCCATGAACCCCCTATTGCCCATGTTCCGAAGCTAACTTCACTGATCATTATTCCTGTATTACCTAGTTCACGATAATTCATTGTGACAACTCCCCTTTATTCATTTATCCAGCGCTTCCTACTTTATTTCATCTTTTATCGTTCAAAACGGAACCAGCCAAAGTCAAAATTCGAACCTGGCAGGAATATGAAGGTTACCTTTTGTACTCCAGTTATTCTTTCTAATTCAAATACTCGCTCTTCGTATTCATCCGATTGTGTGAATTCAACCAGTTGATTGCTTTCGCCTTCTTGATTAACAATACGGATATGAATCGTATTTTTATCAATCGGCGATCTGCCCTTAATGGCAAGTTTTGTACAACCTTCACTTGTAAAATCCATCTCTTCAAACTCTAGAGAGACATTATTTCCAATACCTTCCACACAATATTCTCTCAGAACAAATGTGTCACCGTATATGTGGTCACATTCGACAGCATCGTTTTGTTCAAATGCGCGATTCTGTTTTTCAAATGAAAATCCTTTGATGTGCACCTTCTTTTGAAGGACAAAACAAATCGAAGTAATGCCGCGGAGTCTCTTTGACAAGCGATAGGTTTCTTCTTGATACACATTCCACTTCGATTCCTTTTGGTAGATGACATCCGCCACCAATTCACTTCCATCCTCATCAGGCATTCCCTCCCATATCTGTAGGGAATATTCTTCACTTGATAAAGCAAAAATCGGAAGCGTGATGGCGTCAGAGCCATACAGGCCAAAGTCGATGTCATGAAAACCTACTTGGGTTTCACCATCCCGGCTTGTCGCCACTCCTCTTTCGTTCCCGTTTCCTACTTCCCCTTGGCTGTAATCATATAGCCCTGCAGAGATAAAACCATATGGATCTTTATAAGCTGTTCCAAGGCCCTCTGCGATGAATTCTAGTTGAGATATTAGTTTCGTTTTGTCAGTACCATTCTTGCTCGTACAACGCACTCTAAATTCTCCATCACCTAAAGCGATAATCTTCGCTTCATGGCCAAAGGCCTCTACCTTGGCAATATTTGATACAATTCCTGCTTCATTCACCACACTCCACTCTACTTCTTGATAAGAAGCATCCGGCGGGTGTAACTTTGCCCGGACAACCATCTCTTTCCTTGATTCATCAAACAATTGTCCTGATTCGCTGATAATTTCAATTTTGCGGAGAGGCATCTCTTCACTGCTTCCCATCACAACTGGTAAGTCACGATTGTTCATATGTGCAGAGATTCCTTCTACATCTGCATCTTTCATTGGAAGAGACCCAAATTCTGCCATCTGCGTTTCTAACCCTTTGGAGGAAACCTCCATTTGAATCTTTCCTGGTTCCAATGTTGCTCCTATGATGGCCATTAACTTCCCGCTGAATAATCTTCTGCTTTTCCCTTTATACTGGTCGTAATCTGTACTATCCCCATTATCTAGACCAAGCAACCGACCTGCGCCCGTAACATGGACATTTACCCGGTTAGTGGCATTCTCTACTGGATTACCATTTTCATCTTCCATACTAATTTCGACAAAAATTAAATCCCTTCCATCTGCAATAAGTTCCTTTTTATCTGCCTTTAGACATATCTTCTTTGCATCTCCAAAGGATCTTTTTACATCCATTGCAATTACTTTTCCTGTTTCATCATAGGCAAGTGCCCTTAATTCTCCCTCTTGATAAGGGAGCTTCCACCACCCGACTAGTTCTGTCCCATGTACATGGTCAATATCATGGGTACCAACGGTGACACCATTGAATTGCAGTTCAATTTTAGGTGCATTGGAGCATACCCTTACATCAATGGTTTGACCTTTATTAAATTCCCAATAAGGAAAAATGTGCACCATTGGGCTTGTCTTGTAATCTGTCCATTCTGCTTGATAAATGTAAAATGAATCCTTTTTAAAAGTAGCCGTATCAATTTGTCCTAGGTAGGAATTCTTGGTATGATATGGCGTTGGTTCACCGATATAGTCAAATCCTGTCCAAATAAATTGACCGAGCGAGAAAGGGGTGTCTCGATCTGCTATAATACAAGCTTCTATTGACTTTGCTCCCCAGCTTGTTGAACTGTTTCCAAGCGCAGAACATTGCTCGTCATCGTCTGCCAGTATCGATTTTTCAAAGGGGAAGTGATAGATTCCTCTGCTTTGTACAACAGAGGCGGTTTCACTGCCATAGACAACCCAATCCGGATGCTCCTCATGATGTTTTTGATAATATTTTTCTGCATAGTTATAACCTGCGACCTTAACAATATCCGCACATTTTTGAGCATTCTCCCACGGCATATAATTAGATCCAATGGTCACACTTGCATTTTCCTTCGTATCATATTTTCGTACCTCATCCAAAAGCATTTTTGTTAATTCTTGCCCTCTTTCATCGGCATGGGTATCATATATTTCATTTCCTATGCTCCACATTACCAAGCTAGGATGATTCCGGTCTCTCATAACCCAGCTTTTTATATCAATAGGAGCCCAATCCTTAAAAAATCTTGCGTAGTCATAAGGCGTTTTTGACCTTTCCCACATATCAAAGGCCTCCGAGACGATAAGAACTCCCATTTCATCTGCTAAATCCATCAGTTCTTTAGCAGGCATATTGTGAGCTGTCCGGATTGCGTTAACACCCATTTCCTTCAATATAGCAAATCTTCTTTCTAGGGCTGTTTTATTGCACGCGGCTCCTAATGCTCCCAAGTCATGATGTTCACAAACGCCATTTAATTTCATCCTTTTCCCATTTAGGAAAAAACCCTGCTCCGGATTGAGGTTAATGGTTCGAAATCCTATTTTCTGGGATATGGATTCAATTTCCTGGTCCTTTCCAACTGGCTGTAATTGGGTTGTGAGTTGATAAAGATTCGGTTCATCTGGGCTCCAAACCTCCGGGTTTTTGACCATTAGCCTTTGCCTGTTCTGCTTTCTGGAATCTATGCCTGCCACGACCATTTCGGAAGTAGCCGCAATCATTTGACCTTTATACGAAATCGTATGGGAGAGGTGTCCATCTTCATTGATGTTCAAGTCTGTATCGACTTCTACCTCCCAGCCATCCTCTTTCTGTTTCGTGGTAATGTAAATTCCATCCGTTACAATATAGGTCTTAGCCCTTGTCTTCAGCCATACATTGCGGTAGATGCCCGCACCCGAGTACCATCGGCTATTGGGGCTCTGGTGTACGACCTTGACCAAGATTTCATTTTCCCCCTCCATGAGCTTCTCTGTGATCTCGTGTTCAAATGAGGAATAACCGTATTTCCATTCTCCTATAAACTGCTGATTCACATAGAGGGAAGATTCCATATAAACGCCATCAAAGCACAAGAGAACCTGTTCTTCCTCTTTCGTATATGTAAATGTTTTACGATACCAGCCGATACTGTTTTCATAAAGATCCAATGTATTATAGATAAGCCAATCATGGGGCAGGTCGACCGGGTCAAATTTCAAAGTCGCACTACCTGTAGTCTCCAGGCTACTTTTGGCAAATTCCCATCCATCATTAAAAAGTGTTTTCTGGTTCATGTTGGTGTACTCCCTTTAATCTAGTTTCGACCGGTCCCAATTAAAACCGATTTCCTTTATACCAATCAAAATCACGAATCGTGTTCTCACGGATTCTACTGATTTTTCCGTAAAACTCTTCTAAAAGAGAGCTGGCTTGTTCTTCCAGCTCTCAAGCTTTTTATAATTTTGCTTTTATTTATTTTGGATATTTTCTTTATCTGGATAAATCATGATTTTGATGCTTGTATCCTTTTGGGTTCTTGCCATTTCAACCGCTTCCTTAATTTCGCTTAAGGCATACTTGTGTGTAATGACTTTTTCGATATCAACTCCAGAGCCGCCTAGTGCTTGAATGGCTGCAGGGTATGTATTGGCATAACGGAAAATTCCGTATACATCGATTTCCCCATCAATAATCTGATTTACATCAAGCGGAATCTCATTCACTGCAGGCATGCCGACAAACACAATTCTTCCACCGCGATTAACCACTTTGACAGCGTCGGCTATCGCCCTTTGATTACCGGAAGATTCGATTACAACCGTCACACCTTTTCCAGCGGTTAATTCCGCAATTTTGTCCTTGGCATTCTCACTTAACGGATCAATGACTCCCGTTACCCCCATTTCGAGACCTAATTGTCTCCGGTAAGGAACAACATCACTTGCATAAATTTCAGAAACTCCGAACATTTTAGCTGCTTGTACAGCTAAAAGCCCAATTGGCCCAAGTCCGCTTACAAAAATTCGGTCAGCAGGTGTAACTTTACCGCGATTCATCGCATGAAAGCCTACTGATAGCGGCTCCAGTAAAGCACCTTCCTCAAAGCTCATACTGTCTGGCAGCTTAAAAAGGAAATCGCTGCGGATTGTCACATATTCTGCCCAAGCACCATCAACCGGTGGTGTTGCCATGAATACGACATCAGGGCATAGGTTGTAACGCCCAATCTTACAATATTCGCACCGGCCACAGGTTACACCTGGTTCTACCGCTACCCTGTCACCAACTGTTACATGGGTAACATCTGATCCAACTTTTACAACCTGACCAGCTAATTCATGTCCTAAAACAATCGGTTCCTTCACTACGTAACGGCCAATCTTTCCATGCTCATAATAGTGAACATCGGAGCCGCATACGCCGATACAATATACTTTTAGCAGCGCCTCGTTTGCCCTAGGTTCTGGAATGCTAATCTTCTTTACTTCTATATCCAATGGCTTGTTCATCACTGCTGCATCCATTAGAGCTGTTGCCATTTCTCCGCCCCCACTTTCTTTTTATTTACGTTCACGATAAGTAAAGTAATCGAAATCTGAATATTTGCCTTGACCGCTAAGATCCTGTGTACATACGCCAATAAAAGCGCCTGTAAAACCTTGGTCAAGTAAAATGCCGCCTATTTTTAGTTCGACATTGTCATCTGATATTTTGCTAGCATCTAAAATAGGGCCGATGGCAGTCCAAGTCTCTCCATCTTTAGAGAAATAGAATTGCAGATTTGCATAGTGGAGGTCAGCTTTTAAATAGACTCGCTCCCAGCCTTCGATCGATACTGGGGTTTCTAATGGCTCATCGTATAAACCACGGTCACTGGACATGATGCCTAAGGATTTTCCTTGCTCCTCATCATGGCTGATCCAAAGATAATAGAAATTTTTTGTATTGTAATAATAGACCAGACCTGCTAGGTGCTGATAGGTTTCAGGCTCAAATTCCACCACTGTTTCCGCAATAACAGAAAAGGCCTGCTGCCTGCGTGCAACCAGACTCTGTCTATGGTTGGAACTAAGAGACTCTCTTCCTATTAATCTAAGAAAACCAGGTCTCTCCTTAGTCGTCCCCCACTCATCACTAAGCGGTTCACGAAGTGTATTAAAATGAATGCTTATATTTTCATGTTCAAAGTGTTCTGTATCAGGTTCTTGCACAAAGGGATTTTCAGGTAATTCTGGTCCTTCCACCTGAAGATGCGGACTTGTTCCGCCATCAGCAAGCCTTAGCCAGCCATCCTCAGTCCAGGTCCCTTTTTGAATAGCTGTTTCTCTGCCGAGATTACAATTCATGGATGGCTTAAGGGGACGCCCTGTCAAGTGAACTAAATAAAATTCATTGTCCTGAGTATGTACAATGCTCGCATGCCCTGCCTTTTGAAGCTCCAATTTGGGTTTGCCGGATGAAGTAAGAATAGGACCAATTGGGTCTAACTCATAGGGACCATAAAGATTCTTTGAGCGCGCAACGGTTACAGCATGTTCATATCTTGTTCCACCTTCAGCGGTCATTAAATAATAGAAGTCATGATGTTTGTAAATATGAGGCGCTTCAGTTAAACCAAGTTTGGTACCTCTGAAAATATTGTGAATAGGTCCTACTAATTTTTTCTCCTCAGGAGAATACTGTTGAAGCAATATACCACCAAAGGAATTTTTATTTTTTCGATGGTCCCACACCATGTTCACTAACCATTTTCTCCCATCGTCATCATGGAATAGTGATGGATCAAAACCACTGCTGTTTAAATAAATAGGTTCGGACCAAGGACCCTCGATGTTCTCGGCTGTTACAAGGTAATTATGAGTATCCTTAAACGGGCCGATATGACTTTTAACATCTGTAAAAATTAAGTAAAAGGTTCCTTCATGATAGCTTAAGCATGGAGCCCAAATCCCGCCTGAATCAGGATTCCCAATCATATCAAGCTGGCTCTTCCGTGTTAATGGATGACCTATCAGCTTCCAATTCTTTAAATCTCTAGAATGGTGAATTTGAACCCCGGGAAACCATTCAAAGGTGGACGTTGCGATATAAAAATCATCTCCAACCCTGATTATGGAAGGATCAGGGTTAAATCCACGTAATATTGGATTAACAATCCGAGACAAAGTAACTCCTCCTTATTTTGACAGCTGCCACCTATTGATCAAAACGAACGCTGAGTAACTGCCCAATCTATTTTGAATTTAATAGATTTTTCTGTTTTGCTCTTCCTTTATTCCTGATTTCCTATAAAAATAGGTATTGATAATATCCCGCCATTCCTTTGAATGGTTTGCTTGTTCTTGTAATCTAGTTAAAATATCATCGAAGCGCTCCCGATCAATCTTATCCTTAAGCTGTAACCAGGATTTAACCAACCCCTCAGCCTCTTTAACCCCTTCAAAATGAGTGTTGTAAATATGCTGGATGACCGTTACACCTGATTTAAGCTTATGTGTGTATGGTACATGATGGAAAAATAACAGCAGTTCATCTGGACATGTTTCAATATTTTCATACCTCTCAGTATTTTCTTTAAAATACTGAGAGGTGTAGCCGGTACCCGTTTTTACAGTCCGGTCCACCCCAATTCCTTTCCAATCCGCAAAGTGGTACGTTCCCCAAACGTCATATTCATACCCATCCACATTTGGTCCGTAATGATGATGTGGGTTTACCATCCAGCCTACACCAAGTGGTGACGTATATTTTTCATAAATACTCCATGATTTTAACAGCATCTTACTAATCAGTTCTTTGACCAATTCATCCTGGCCGAAGGTTTGCCCAATCCATTCTTCTGTGATTGTTTCAGCTGAAAGATCCGGGTCCCATGTTAAGCGACCAAAACCGTAAAGATTTGCCTGTGCAAGAGTATGTCCAGTCCAATTATAATCATTACCGATATTGGATACGGCAGTAATCCCGCTATACTTGTATTGGAACAGGGATCCATCGACAACCTTTTTGACTTCTGAGCCTTTACCTTTTGCATACGTATCAAAATCAAGGACTTCCTTCCATTGTGGAACCAGGTAGCAAAGATGTCTTTGTTGTCCTGTATATTCTTGTGTAACTTGGAATTCCAACATTTGATTGGTGTTTTCCATTGCACCAAATAACGGCGAAACACCTTCACGTACTTGGAAATCCATTGGACCATTCTTAATTTGTAAAATAACATTGTCATGGAACTGACCATCTAATGGTCTAAAATGGTCATAGGCAGCTCTTGCTCGATCCGTAGAGCGGTCACGCCAATCCTGAAGGCAGTTATAAACGAAACATCTCCAAAGAACAATTCCATTAAAAGGCTCGAGCGCTTCTGCAAGCATGTTTGCACCGTCCGCATGGTTTCTGCCATATGTAAAAGGTCCAGGGCGGTGTTCTGAATCGGCTTTGACTAGGAATCCACCAAAATTAGGAATATAGCTGTAAATTTCTTCAGCCTTATCTTTCCACCATTGTCTAACCTTAGAATCGAGTGGGTCTGCTGTGGATAAATTTCCAATTGTGATTGTACTTGCATAGTTCACGCTAAGGAAGGTGCTGATTCCATACGCCCTAAAAATTCCGGCTACTTCTGCGACTTTAGGCAGCAAGATGCTTGTAATTAAATCTGTTTCAACCTTGTGAACATTTACATTATTGATCGCAATTCCATTAATCCCTACTGAAGAAAGAAGTCTTGCATAGTCTTCAATTCTATTAAGTTCATCAGAGAATTCATTTTCTTTATAAAAAATCGAGTTGCCTGCATAGCCGCGTTCAATACTTCCATCCATATTATCCCATTGATTAAGCATTCGTAATTGATTTTTAGGATTCTCAAGGATATCCAGCTGTTGTAGGTTTTCCCTGTTTTGCATTAAGCGTAATAGATGAAAAGTAGCATATAAGACACCTGAATCGTTTTTCCCCACTAGGAAAATAGTATCCTTTCCCCCAGATGTAACAGTTTTGATAACATATCCGTCATCATTTAATTGATCAAAATCAACATCCACTAAATCAACAATAGAAGCTTTTGCAGCTAACACAAGACTAGCTTGCATTGGTTCAGAACTACAATCTGGCTCAATTTCCAACATAGAAGAAATGCCGAGTAAAAGTTCTTTCTTAGCAGACTCAATGACTGCAGAAGCTCCTAGAATACTAATGCGGCCACACCATTGTTTATATTCATTTACTAATGTTTGATCCTCAATATTTTTATACTGAAGCCAGGCAGCATAACTTTCTTTGTGTTCTACCTTGAACAAATCAGTCGTATTTTGTGAAATATTCTCAACAATGCTCTTCATTATTTCTCCTCCTAAAGATGATTAAGCATGTTACTGCTCCAATGAATCCCAAATCCCTAAAAGATACATGATTCCAAGGGCTCGATCATATAACCCATAGCCTGGGCGGCATTTTTCGTCCCAAATATGCCTTCCATGATCTGGTCTTATATATCCGTTAAATCCGCTTTCATGATAAGCTTTCATGATACCGACCATATCCACTGTTCCATCCTGACTGCGATGGGATGTTTCAATAAAATCACCATTTTCATAGACTTTTACATTACGAACATGGGCAAAAGGTATGCGATCGGCAAATTCTCTTACCATATCAACGATATCGTTGTTTGGATTAGCACCTAAAGCACCACTGCAAAGTGTTATCCCATTATAAGGACTGTTAACAAGCTTTAAAACTCGTCTTATGTTCTCCTGATTCGTAATAATACGGGGCAATCCAAAAATTGGCCATGGTGGATCATCCGGATGTATAGCCATTTTGATGTCATTCTCTTCACATACTGGAATAATTGCTTCTAAAAAATACTGCAAATTGTTAAATAAATCTTCTACTGATACGTCCCTATAGGCATCAAATAGCTTAGTAAGATTTTCTAAGCGCTCCGGCTCCCAGCCTGGCATAGTATAGTCGCGATTATTTGCTATCCTATTCACTAATTCCATTGGATCGATGTCATCTACCTTAGACTTTTCATAAAACAAGGAAGTGGATCCATCACCATGTTCTTTAAATAAATCTGTCCTAATCCAGTCAAATACGGGCATAAAATTATAGCAGATTACTTTTACCCCTACCTTTGCCAGTTTTTCAATGGTTCTTTTATAGTTCTCTATATATTTATCTCTTGAAGGAAGGCCTAATTTAATATCTTCGTGAACATTGACACTTTCAACCACATCGATATTAAATCCGTATGGATCAACTTGCCGCTTAACTTCAAGAATTTTCTCCATTGGCCATTCTTCTCCAGCCAGCATATTATGAAGTGCCCAGACGATCGTTTTGACTCCAGGAATTTGTTTGATTTGGTGAAGGGTAACAGAATCATTTCCCTCACCATACCATCTAAAAGCCATTTTCATCGGTTATTCCTCCGTTCTAAAATTTAAAAAGTAAGTTTGTTGTTTAAACAAACTTACTTCATCTATAAGGTGTTAACCGCATGGGGTTAACTCGGACTTTTTTGTGAATCACAAAATCTCAACTGAATATCTTCAAGTAATCCTTTGCTATTTAGCATAAATGCATAGCAAATGAGACTAGCAATAAATAAGATTAAAAAATTAGATGTTATTAACAGTAGAAACAAAGTAATAATAACAATACTAATATTTCCAAAGGTAATTTTCACCTTCATGAAACTATAATAAACGGACAATTTCCAAATATCCTTTAGTCGAAATTTATAGCCTGCACTAATCAAAAATGCGTTTATTGATATAATCATAATCAAAATAATCCCAATTAAAAAAACTACCGATAATACATTGTTAATTGTTGAGAGATTTGAATTAAAATAGTGTAAGTCAACGATTAAAATATACAAGACTACAAGCAAAGGCAGCCAAAATTTCATAGTGTCTTTAAAATTTATTTTATATCCGTGAAAAAAGTCATTTAATGGAGAAAGTTCTTTTTCACGAATCAATTTTCCAATTGAGTAGAATAGTGCTGAAATCGTAGGTCCTGTCGGTATAAGTGCCAGAAAGTAAATCGTGATATTTGAAAAAGCAGGTTCTAATGTCATGAAAAAAAATAAACAAATGATATTACTTAGCATAAAATAAATATTGGTCATAAAAAGGGCATAGATATGATTTGTTACACCGAATAAGATCCCTTCTCCAAATGCATTTTTTTGATTCATAACACTCTTCCTTTAATCATTTAGTTGATATTAAAACTGCCTGCAACCGTTATTGATCAATCATTGCAGGCAGTTTCACTTAAATTCCGTTCTATTTCTTCATTGTCTTTTGATAATCTTTATAAGCTTTGTTAACTAAGTCTAAATATTTATCCATACCCTTAGCATTTAATTCAGAAACATAAGCATCCCATTCAGATAATGGACGTGAGCCTAAAATGAACTCAGCAGTATTTTGTCTTACCGTATCCATTAATGGAGTAGCAAGAAGTGTTGCTTGTTCCTGATCCAATGCTTCCATTGGATAAGGAGGATTTACTGGTGCTGCTTTCTTGGTTGCGTGCATTTCATCCTGGAATTTAACTTCTTCTTCGCTCATTGTGGATTGAAGTAAGTCAGTTGTTCCGCCATAAGCAAATGTACCAGTTCCCATTCCAAAGTCCACACGTAAATCTTTCTTTCCAGCCGGATTTAAACCTAGGAAGTTAATATCTGAAGTAAGGACGCGTTTACCATTTTCCTTCGTATAGGTTGTTCCTTCAACGCCCCATTTAGCTAGTTCTTGTCCTTCATCGCTATACCATAACCAGTCAACAAATTGAAGTAAAGCAATAAAATTCGGATCATCCTTTGCTTTCGCATTGATCATAATACCGTTTTCCAATCTTGAACCAGCCATAACTTGACCTTCTGGTCCACCAGGTACAGGAATTTTTGCAATAGAGAAGTTCCCTTCCCCAAGTTCTTTATTCATTGTATCGCGCATAACTACAAGTTCTTGAGAGTTTGTACTAATAACAAATGATTTACCAGATACGAACTTTTGTTTGGCTGTTTCATCTGTTTGTGATAAGCTTTCTTTGTCCATCAAACCTTTTTCAATCAATTCATTGAAGTAGGTAAGCATCTCTTTGTATTCTTTTGTTGCACCTGCATAAACAAACTTTTCCTTATCTTGGTCAAATGTAATATAGTTTTGTGTACCAAATCCACCAACAGTTCCGAAAGATGCAGCTGCGTAGTTCAATAATGCACCTAACGCTCCACCGTTTCCTGTTGTGCTCCAGCGATCAGAGAATGGAGTAACATCAGGATAAATTTCCTTTAATTTCTTTAATGCAGTTTCGAATTCGTCCCACGTTTTAGGAATCGCAATATTATTCTTTTCGAAAATATCTGTTCTAACAGCTAAAGTGTAATCTGGCCAAACTTCTTCATGTAAACCAGGAAGTAGATAATATTTTCCATCAGCTTGTCTTAAATTATCGATTTCAGCTTGTAGGTCCCATTTTTCTACCTTATCTAAAAAGTTAGGCATATGTTCTACATAATCACTAATTGGTAATATTGCACCAGAAGCAACAAATGGAGTTTCTTGACCCGGATACGTTTTAGGGATGATTAACGGGGCATCCCCAGAACTAATCAATAAGCTTCTTTTTTGGTTGTAATCACTCATTGGAACAATTGTTTTTTCAAAGCTAACATTGGTTCTCTTCGTGATTTCACTCCATAGTAGCCAATCCTCTTTATGTGCATACCATGCAGCATCTTGATACATCGTTGAAAATGTAACTGGTTCTTTTGCTTTAAATGTTTTTCCCACTTCATAATCTTTCATGGCTACGCCCTCTACCTTAGAAGAAGAAGAGTCCTTTGAACTTGTGCTGCTTTCTTTACTGCTGCAGGCACCCAATAAACTACCGATAGCAGTAACAATCGCAACTAAAAATACTAACTTCTTTAAAACCTTTGCCATTGCAATTTTCCCCCGTTTTTCATTTTAGAAGTTTTATAATGAACTTATTTTTATAAGTTGCATCCAAATTATTGTTTTACCGATCCAAGCATGATACCGGAAACAAAGTATTTCTGAACAAATGGATAAACACATAATATCGGCAAGACCGTTAAGACCATCGTTACTGCCTTGATATTGGCAGCAATTTGAGTTAAATCATCCGCAGAAGTAGCACCAGCCGATTGACCTGTTGTTGCTCCTGCCAAAAGATTTCTCAAGTAAAGGGTAACCGGATACATCTCAGACTTATCTAAATATAGGAATGCTCCGAACCAGGAATTCCAGCTTCCTACCGCATAGAACAAGAACATTGTAGCCAAAATCGGTTTTGATAACGGTAAGATGATTTTTAAAAATGTTCCATACGTAGAGGATCCGTCAATCGATGCTGCTTCTTCAAGTTCCTCAGGCATTCCCTCGAAAAATGATTTCATGATCAACATATTAAAAATACTGATGGCACCAGGGATTACGATTGCCCAAATTGAATTTGTCCATCCAAGTTGTTTAATAAGGATATAGTTCGGAATCAATCCTCCATGGAAAAACATCGTGAACACGGCAAAGGATGTAAAGAACTTACGACCCATCAGCCGCTTTTTCGATAATACATAGGCAAACATGGTTGTCATTACCATGGAGATCACTGTTCCAACAACTGTGTAAATAATTGTATTTTTATAACTTGTCCAAAAGGTCGTGTCGTGCAGAATCGTCTTATAGGTTTCGACGTTAAAACCCTTTGGTATCAAGTTTACCTTTCCTGCGTTAATTTCTGCCTGACCGCTGAATGACTGGGCAACAACATTCAAAAAGGGAAATAATGTTATATAAACCACAAGCAATAATATAATGACATTAATTACTCTAAATACTTTGTACTGTACGGACTCTTTCATCATCCAATCCTCCCTTACCACAATCCATTATCAGTGAATTTCTTTGAAAAATAATTGGCAGAATAGACTAAAACCAATCCAATTATTGCTTCAAATAAACCAATTGCGGTAGCATAACTGAAATTGCTGGATTGTAAACCTACCCGGAAAAGATAAGTAGAAATAACATCCGAAGTTTCATAGTTTAATGGGTTATAAATTAGTAAGATCTTTTCAAATCCAACTGCCAACAAGTTTCCAATATTCAGGATAAGCAATACGATTATAGTTGGAAGAATTCCCGGTATAGTAATATGAATGGTTTGTTTCCATCTGTTGGCCCCATCCATCTTGGCAGCCTCGTATAATGATTCATCTATATTAGTTAGAGCAGCTAAATATAGAATGGCTCCCCACCCCATCGTTTGCCAAACCTCTGATGCGATATAAATTGGTCGAAACCATTTTGGGTCTTGCATAAAAAGAATCTGTTCCCCACCAAAGAATTGAATTAACGCATTGATCGCACCGTTTGAAGCTGATAATTGTAAAATCATTCCGCTTATAATAACCATTGATAGGAAGTGCGGCAAATAAGATGTAGTTTGAACAAACTTCTTAAATTTAGTAGATCTTATTTCATTCAATAATAAAGCGATAATAATCGGAGCTGGGAAAACAAAAAGTAATGTCAAGCTGCTCAACATAAGGGTATTATTAAATACATGCCAGAACGTTGCATCTTGTACAAACATTTTAAAGTAATGAAGACCAACCCATTCTTCACCAAAAATACTTCCCCCGGGCATGAATCTTCTAAAGGCAATAATATTACCTATCATCGGAATGTATTTGAAAATAACCAGATAAATAATTGGTAAAAGAAGGAAAGAGTATAATTGCCAATCTTTTCTAACCGATTTTAGTATTAGACTCCACTGACTTCTTTTCACCTTCGTAACACCAATCTCTTGCGGGGGGTGGGTCGAAACCTCGACAAGTGGTTTCATTTGGTTCGCCTCCTTATTTGTTTTTTTATTTCTTTATGGCAACGAAACGGAATTCCTTAAATAACCTATTTTTGAAATGTTTTTAATTCGTAAATACATTGTTTGTTCATTCAATAAACTATGTAGGTTTATCTTAACACTGTAGTGCAAACGGTTTCAACTAAAATATTTTATTTTTCTAATAAGTTAAAAAATTAGGAAATAATGACTACTTGTAATACAGTTAAATTACTTGAAATAATGGTTTTTCCGGAATATAAAAAACTGGAAGATAAGGTAATGTTGATTTCAGCCAATCAGCTAAATTCTTCATTCCAGATTCTTCACTTTCAGAATGCCCCAGGACAATTAAAGCCTTTTGCTTTCCTTGGTGTATAGCATCTCGAACATACTCTGGCGTTTCCCATTCTGGTCCTTCACCATAAATTATTAAATCAAGTTTTTCCTTTTCAAATAGCGGAATGGACAAATTACCTCCGCCTCTATATCCTGCTAACAACCCGATTCGCGTGCATCGTAAAGATACATTTCCTACAACTCTAACAAAGCTAATGTCCAGCCTCCTTTTAATGTATTCAGCAATTTCCCTTACGGACATTGATGGGAGAGAAAGAACAGATGCAGCCGTCTGATGTTTTTCTACATAGGACTGCCATTCCAAAGCTTGAATTAATCCTGCTGTTATGCCGTCAGGCCGATATCGATGTATATAATCATGAAGTCGAAAAATGGCAATTCCAGACTCTTCGATAAGTCTGCGCTTTTCTTGATAGACCAAGTCATTTTCTATCGCATCTGTATTATCATGGTGGCTATAAAATAAACCTTCATGGGTGATGAGCAGATTTGCCCCCATGGCTATTGCCTGCTGTATCACTTGATATGTTGGCATAAAAGCAGTGACAATACCTTTGACTTCCATATCTGGATTCCCCCACTTTAGGGTGTCCACCGTGTTTTGAAGCCTCTCGACTGGTTCCATTAATAGATCAATTACATTTTTAACAGTTACCGTCATTTCTTTTTTCATTCCTTTCAAAGGAAAAGATTAAAAATATATTTAAGCTGTATTTTCCTTAAAAGAGTAACTTTAACTATAAAATTAAGTTACTCTTCTATCTAAAAAAAGTTGATTAACGATTAGCTCATTAAACAGAAGGAGAGGAGTGCTCAGCTGTTTCAACCCAGATTGCTTTTTCCTGTGCTTCAATACATAATTCCGCAGCTCTAAAGGTATGCTCTTGTGTCATCGCATTTTCAGTCCCATTCAAGCAGTCAAGGATAAATTCACCAAAGAATGGACAGCCGACTTTTCCAGATAATTGATAATGTTTTTCTCCTTGATGATTGACCAAATATAATTGATCACCACGAGAATCCCTGGCAATATCAATATACTTCCGAACTTCAATATAGCCATCCGTTCCTAAGATGGTGACACGTCCATCTCCCCATGTCCCAAGACCATCTGGTGTAAACCAATCGACACGAAAGTAGAAGGTTGCACCATTATCAGCGACCAGTGTCGCATCCCCAAAGTCCTGGAACTTTGGATATTGTTTGAAATGATAATTTCCTATCTTACTATGCAGCACCTTTGCATCCTTGGCACCGGCAAAGTGTAAAAACTGTTCAATTTGATGACTTCCAATATCGCAAAGAATTCCACCATAATATTCGGGATCAAAAAACCAATCCGGCCTGCTCTTAGGGTTGGCACGATGCGGGCCAGTACCAATGACTTGAATGACTCTGCCAATCGCTCCCTCCTCGATCAATTGACCAGCAAAAATGGAGCTTTCGGAGTGCAAACGTTCACCGTAATAAATTCCCCATCTTAAACCGGTCTCAGCTACCTTTTGTCTCGCCCTTTTCACCTGATCCATTGTCGTAAACGCAGGCTTATCAGTAAAATAATGTTTTCCATGATCGAGTACGCGAAGACCCAATGGTCCGCGGTCACATGGAATATTTGCACTGGCAACAAGCTTAATTTCCGGATTGGTTAGAATTTCTTCTTCAGAAAAGGCAACCTCAACTTCAGGATATCTTTTTTTAAATCCTTCCACTTTTTTTGGATCTGGATCATAAACCGCAACTAATTGACCGCCTGCTTCTATTAAGCCATTACACATCCCGTATATATGACCATGGTCAAGACCAATTGCCGCAAATTTAAATACTCCTGGTTCAACAACTACAGTTTTCACCAATCCTTTGGGTGCATAATTCATTCCATCAGTTCTGTCCATATTTTGTGCCCCCTCTTAATAATTTCCGCCGAGTGTGATCGGATTTTCTGTAAAGTTCTCCACATGCTTCTGTTTTACATAAAAATGAACAGCATTATTTAAGACACCCTCTCTAGTGTAAAAAGGGCTGTTTTCATTTAGCGGCAGCTTTACATTTTGTCCTAGACTAGCAGATTGATAGATAGCTGTTATTAATTCCACGGTTTTTCTTCCTTCAATGCCATCAACAAGAACTTTCCTTTTCCCTTCAATTGCGGATAATACATCCTCAACTTGTGCTGCATGACCCTCAAACTCGAGATTTTTTACTTGTTCATAAGCTTCATTCAGCTTGGACTCTAGCTCCTCATCCTTTACAGGAAAACCATTCGGTTGGGATTTGGATGCTTTCACTTTCCATGGTACAGACACACGGGCATTTTTCCCTTGGAAAATCAATTGCTGTTCTTCACCATGGTGGACAACAGAGCTTGTTATTTGCGCTAAACTTCCATTTGGATAACGGCAAATGGCTATGGATAAGTCCTCAACCTCAGCATTATCATGGGAGGTATTTGTTGCGACGGCAGTTACTTCAGCTGGCATTCCATTCATCCAGTGGAAAATATCAATATGATGCACAGCATGATTTAAAGTACATCCGCCCCCTTCTTTTTCCCATGTTCCACGCCACCATAAATCGTAATAACAATGTCCTCTCCACCAGAACGAATCTACCTGTGTATGAACAATCGGTCCCATAAGTTTTGTATCAAGGACAGCCTTTAGCTTCATCATTGGATTGGTAAAGCGGTTCTGAGAAATAATTGATAAAATCTTCCCACTGCTTTTTTGTGCTAGATTCATAGCATCACATTCTTCTAAAGAAGAAGCCATTGGTTTTTCTACAACAACATGTTTCCCTGCATGAAGACAAGCAATCGCTAGTTCTGCATGAGTATAAGGAGGAGTACAAACTGACACTAACTGGATGTCGGAAATCTTTAACATCTCTCTATAATCGCTGTAAACTTCAACATCGAGGTTAAAATTAGCTGCCATTTTTTCAGCTTTTTCCGGATAAATGTCGCAGATAGCGACAATCTTACATCTATCATGAAATTGCTCATAGGCTTTTATATGTGCAGTTGCAATCGCTCCTACACCAATTATCGCAACATTGATCATTCTCGTCCCACCTTTTAACGATTTATAATGCTTTTATACTCCTGAATAAGCCATAAACCCGCCATCCACTGGGACACTTATTCCAGTGACAAATCCGCTGGCTTCTTTGTCAACAAGCCATAATAAGGTACCTAGTAAATCTTCTGGTTTTCCTAATCTTCTCATTGGAGTACCTGCTAGAATTTTGTTAGTTCTTTCTGTATTTGTTCCATCTGGGTTCGTCAAAAGCGCCCGGTTTTGTTCTGTTAAAAAGAAACCAGGTGCAATTGCATTTATCCGTAGTCCAGCTTCGGCAAAATGAACCGATAGCCATTTTGTAAAATTCTCAATCGCTGATTTCGCCGCACTATAAGCCGGCACCTTTGTCATCGGACTTGGGGCACTCATGGATGAGATATTAATTATGGTCCCTTGGTTATCAATCATGTTTTTTGCAAATATTTGTGTAGGAATAAGTGTTCCAATAAAATTTAAATTGAAGACAAATCCAAATCCCTCAGGCGTCATATCAAAAAAGGTTGTTAACTCATCACGGATAAGATCATTTTTTTCAAAGACTTCTTTTGTTGTGATTCCATTAGGATGATTGCCACCGGCGCCATTGATTAATACATCACAGCTGCCATACTCAGCAGAGACTATTTCCTCCGCTCGTTTCACACTTTCAACACTTAATACATCACATTCAATTGCGAGTGCCTCTCCGCCTGCTGCCTTGATTTCACCTACAACCTTTACAGCCTTCTCATAGGTACGATTTAAAATAGCCACTTTCATACCCTGTCTTCCCAATTCTCTGGCCATACAGCCGCATAAAACTCCACCGCCGCCTGTAACAACGGCCACTTTTCCCTTTAAATTTTGATTTAATGGTAACATTCAGTTATCTCCCTTCTCATTGTCTTAATTGATAATCAGCAAAACTGGCATAACCCTGTTATCTCTTCTCAATTAATCTTCTGTTATAAAAATTGGACAACCTTCCAGAAGGAGTCTTTAGGTTGATGATTTTCGTCAAAAAGAAACGGCCAATTTTTTCTTCCTTTAACAGGAAAATTACTTAACCAAGAATAATCATCAGCAGCGCCCCAAAATGTTACAGAAGTGATAGAGTCTTGATATTCTCTAAGCAAATGAAATACTTGATGATATCTTTCGGCCTGCAATTCTAACATTTCAGGAGTTGGCTCCATAAGGTCAGCCCGCTTATCTCCAAAATTGAAAACGGATACATCCAACTCTGTAAGATGTAGCTTAAGACCAAGAGATGCATAACGTTCAATTGCTGTACGAATATCCTTTAGACTTGGATTTACTAAATTCCAATGAGCTTGGAGCCCCACACCGTGAATTGGAACATCCTTATCAACTAATGATTTGACAAGCTTATAGATTTTTTCACGCTTCTGTGGGTCGGACTCATTATAATCATTGTAAAAAAATAGAGCATCCGGGTCAGCCGCATGGGCAAATTCAAATGCCTTTTCGATATAATCCTCACCGATGATTTCTAACCATTTTGTCTCCCTAAATAACTCGGGGCCTTCGTCTTTAATGGCTTCATTAACTACATCCCAGCAGTAGATTTGGCCTTTGTATCGTTGCACTACGGTTGTAATATGCTCCTTCCTACGGTGTAACAATTGATCCCTTGTAACCATTTCCCCATTTGAATCCTGAAAAACCCAAGCAGGAGTTTGATTGTGCCAAACCAGTGTGTGCCCGCGCATCTTCATTCGATTTTCTCTTGCAAACGCTGCTAATGTATCGGCCTTTCCAAAAGTAAAATGACCCTCTTCCGGCTGTAAACGTTCAAATTTCATATCATTCTCGGCTGTAATACTATTAAAATGTGTAGCTAATAAGTCCTGTTGTGACTCAATTGTTCGAGGATTAACGGCTGCACCAATGTTAAAATATTTTTCATAAACCTTCTGTAGTGAAGGGATCTCAACTCTTGTTTTCGTCGTCATTTATACATCTCCTCATTAACATTTTGGATGTTCTGATACACGATACACAATACCCCCAAGGAGTATATGACCTAAGGGGGTGCTTTTTATCAACTACTTTTCTTATTAAGTCTATTATTTAATAAGAAGTTATTAAGCTATCGTCCAACCCAATATATGTATCCGTTTCATCCTTAACAGGAATAAATTCAATCAGTGTGACCTCATTTTTCTTTAAGGTAGCTTGGAAAGTAATTTTTCCATTTTCAGTCTTAAGTTTTGATGTTCGAATAAGCGGTATTGCTGCTTGTTGTAGTGTTTTCACACTAGCTTTATCAGGAAATCTCGGACGCCCCATTTGCTTCCATACTTTCCACGGGTTAGCGTTGTTTTCATCAACCGTTTGGCGTTTAACAAAAATATCAGCATGGGTTACTGGTAATTCAAATTCTACTTCCTTTTCATACCCTTCTCCTTTGTCCATGACTAAATTCCAAGCAAGAAGTGCAATGGTACCATCCGGTCTCCTTGTAATTAATGTGCTATCGTCGCGATAAAGCTGCTCTTTCCCCATCGAATTAAAGAAAGAAAACAGATGGAAAGTCGGTTTAGCTATGCCATTTAACGCTATCATTCCAAAACCGCCGTGGAACTGCGCCTTTGGCACACCTGCCTCTTCAAACACATCACTAAATGTCCAATAGGAAAAAGAATCAACATAGTCTCCGCCCTCACTAAGAATTCGAGCTAAGTAGGCTGCGTTTAACACCGTGTCATGAACAGGATTAATTGGGCTGTAGGATGTGTTATACTCCGTTATATGAAATGGAAGATGCGGAAATGCAGATTCATTGATTAAGCCTCGTACCGACTTGAATTCCTCTAGCATTTTTGTGTTTTCCACTAATTCTTGATAATAATAATCAAAGGTTACTTTGTTAGGCTGCTGAGAGGTATAGGCGTGCCTCGAGACAAAGTCCACAGGTACCTTTTCCTTCTCACAAAAATTTAAGAAATCGACAATCCATTCGTCAGCACCACCGCAAATTGCTGGACCACCGACCTGAAGGTCAGGATGAACTGCCTTTACGGCATTTGCACTTACTTTATATAATTTAAAATACTCCTGTTTATCGGCATCTTTCCAAAAGTTTACTAGATTCGGTTCATTCCATATCTCAAATGGCCATTTTAATACTTCCTCAATCCCGTAACGTTCCACAAAATGAGAAACAACCGCCTTGATTAAGTCTGACCATTTTTCATAATCCTTAGGAGGGGTAACATTTCCTTTCCAATCAAAAATGGTCTGCTCTCCCGAAGCTAAGAGGTTTGGCATGAAGCCTATTTCTACAAATGGACGAATGCCTAATTCCAAATACGAATCAAAAATTCGATTGATATAAGTAAAGTTGTAGAAAGGGCGGATTTCTCCGTCAACTTCTATTTCACGGTAAATGGCGACATCATCATGCAGCAAACCATGTCCTCGGATGTAATCGAATCCAATCGCCTCTTTTGCTATTTTTAGATGCTCCAAGTATTCCTTTTGTAGCGCTAGTCCAAGCCTGCCTGTCCCAACACAAAACTTCCAGTTCTTTTTGAAATGGACAGGTGAATTTTCGTTTACAACTATTTTAATCATGCGTTCCTCCCGATTCATATAGAAAGATAACCCCACTAATTACTTTCTATATTCCTTTAATTGGTCATTCAGCACCTTTGTTTGTGTGTATACTTGTTGATATACATTAAAAAGCTTTGTATACGTTTCGACATTTTCTTTATTTGGATAAAAGATTTTGGCAGTCTGAATAAAGTGCTCAGCACATTCCTTTAAGGAAGAAAACCAACCGCAACCATATGCCGCTAACATAGCCGCACCCATTCCTGGACCTTGCTCACTTGTAAGCTTTTCAATTTTCGCATTAAAAATATCCGCTTGCATCTGCAGCCATGTGTCGTTTTTCGCTCCGCCACCAATTGAGATAATCGAATCAATCTTCTTACCGCTGCTTCTAAAAATATCAATTGATTCGTTTAAAGAGAACGTAATCCCTTCAAGAACCGCACGGGCAAAGTGCTTCCGCTCATGAGAAGCATCAACACCAATAAAGCTGCCGCGGATATTGGAATCTGCGTACGGTGTTCTTTCGCCAACAATATATGGCGTAAATAATAAGCCGTTGCTGCCTGCAGGTACTTCTTCTACCCCTGCTAAAAATTGATCAAATGCTTCTCCTTTGGCAAATGTATCTTTAAACCAGCTTAAGCTATAGCCAGCTGCAAGGGTCACACCCATTGTATAGTAAGTATTTTCCTCACTATGGTTAAAGTAGTGTACCTTTCCTTCAAAATCAAGATCATTTCTTCCTTCATAAGAAAGGACGACACCAGAAGTACCGATACTAGCTAGCGTTTTTCCATCTGCTAAAATACCGGAACCAATCGCTCCGCACGCATTGTCCGCACCGCCCGCGAATACCTTAGTAGCTTCTGATAATCCCGTTGCTTGGGCAAACTCAGCCGTAACCGTCCCAACAAACGCATGAGATTCTACTAATGGTGGACAGAAATCAGCTGAAAGACCGAATGCCTCTAACACTTCGCTGCTCCATTCACGTTCTGCAACGTTTAACAATAACGTTCCCGCGGCATCCGAGTACTCCATGTGGATATTTCCTGTAAGGTGATAACGAAGATAGTCTTTCGGAAGCACAAACACGCTGGCACGTTCAAAAGTCGAAGGTTCGTTTTCTTTCACCCAAAGAATTTTTGGCAGAGTAAAGCCTTCTAATGCTGGGTTTTTTGTTACAGCTAATAAACGCTCTTTGCCGACAACCTCGTAGATTTCCTGACATTGCTTTGTCGTTCTTGTGTCATTCCACAAAATTGCATTTCTTAATACTTCTTTGTTTTCATCTAGTAAAACTAGGCCGTGCATTTGTCCGGAGAAGCTGATGCCCTCGATATCGTTTACGTCTCCATTAAACTGCTGGATAAGTTCAGCTAAACCTGCTGTTGTTTTTTCCACCCATTCTTCTGGATTTTGCTCACTGTAACCTGATTTTTCAATAATAAGAGGATATGCTTTGGATACTTCCTGGCAAACTTCACCATTCTGATTAACGAGTAAGATCTTTACAGCGCTCGTTCCGAGGTCAACACCAATTACGTATTTCATTCTTTATCATCCTTTTCTAAAAAAAGTGCTGGAGTAATATGCTGCCAGCACTTTTTTCTTGATTAATAGATTAAACTGTTACACTTGAAAGTGTTTCTAGTAGATATTGGTTGATTAACGCTTTTAGGCGCTCTGTTCTGCCTGATGTATTTTTGATTTCTGTTAATCCAAGGGCATATGTTTCAAGCTCACGGAAGTTAGTTTTTCCTTCTATGATGTCTAAGCCAATACCTTTTGTATAGCTGCTGTAGCGCTCTTCGATGAAGCTATCAAGCACTTTATCTTCGATTAGTTTATTAGCGACTTTTAAGCCGATTGCAAATGCATCCATACCAGCAATGTGTGCATGGAATAGATCTTCTGCTTCGAATGAACCTCTTCTTACTTTTGCATCGAAGTTCAAGCCGCCTTTTCCTAAACCGCCATTTTTCAGAATTTCATACATAGCTAATGTGTTCGTGTAAAGGTCAGTTGGGAACTCATCTGTATCCCAGCCGAGTAATGTGTCACCTTGGTTAGCATCAACTGAACCAAGCATACCGTTAATGCGAGCTGTTCTTAACTCATGTTCGAATGTGTGGCCGGCTAAAGTAGCATGGTTTGCTTCAATATTGAACTTGAAGTAATCTGTTAGATCATATTTTTGTAAGAATGCCAGACCAGTAGCCACATCGAAATCATATTGGTGCTTTGTTGGCTCTTTTGGTTTTGGCTCGATTAGGAATGGAACATTCAAGCCGATTTCCTTCGCATAATCTACTGCCATATGGAAGAAGCGTGCTAAGTTATCTTGTTCAAGCTTCATATCGGTATTCAGAAGTGTCTCGTAACCTTCACGACCGCCCCAGAATACATAGTTTTCTGCGCCAAGCTCTTTCGCCACTTCTAAAGCTTTTTTCACTTTCGCTGCAGAGTAAGCAAACACATCTGCATTTGGAGAAGTTGCAGCACCGTGAACATAGCGTGGGTTAGAGAACATATTCGCTGTATTCCAAAGCAACTTAGTCTTGCTCGTTTTCATGTATTCTTTGATCATACCAATGATAACATCTTGGTTTTCGTTAGTTTCTTTTAATGTCCTTCCTTCAGGAGCAATGTCAACGTCATGGAATGCGAAGAAAGGAACATTTAATTTTTCAAAAAGTTCAAATGCTGCTTCCACACGTGCTTTTGCTAGATCTAAACCTTGATAGGCATTCCACGGACGGATAGCTGTACCTACACCAAACGGATCTGTACCGTCAGCATTAAATGTGTGCCAGTAAGCGACGGAGAAACGAAGGATTTCTTCCATTGTTTTTCCATTAATTTTTTCCTCGGGATTATAATACTTAAATGAAAATGGGTTTTTTGATGAAGCACCCTCAAATTGAATTTTATTTACGTTTTCGAAATAAGCCATGTGGTTATTCCTCCTAGTAGATTAATGGTTTCAGTTTAATAATGTAAATGCTTACAAAAGATTATTAATCTCTTAAACTAAAACATTTGCTTGATTAGATTATAGCACCGTAAACTTTGTTTGTCTATTCAATAAACTAAGATATTTTAAAAATTTTTTATTTGTATCGAATCACCTTTATTTGGCCAATTCCACAGTAATCATAACTACCCAATGGACTTTTGCCATTTAAATTGTTCCTTCCTTGATGAATTTATTAATAACTCATTTAGAAGGGTATCCTTAGTTTATTAAACACTCAGTTTCATGTTTGTATATTCAATGAACAAAGATTGTGGTAAAATAATACTACTGTCAAAAATAAGGAGCCTTATTAATGGAAACCATGTCATGGAACCAACAAATTGTAAAAAAAAATAATAAAGCACTCGTATTACAATTAATTATGGAAAAAGAACCAATCTCAAGGGCAGACATCGCTCAAGTATCTGGTCTACACAAAGCAACTGTTTCTTCTTTAGTAAATGAATTATTAGAAGAAGCACTTATTTTTGAATCTGGGCCAGGAGAATCAAGCGGCGGCCGACGCCCTGTAATCCTTCATTTCAATAAAGTTGCAGGATATGCAGTTGGCATTGATATCGGGGTAAACTATGTTTTATGTGTTTTGACAGATTTAAATGGCAATATTCTAATTGAAAAAAATCAATCTGTAAAACGAACCCCTTATCCTTCAATCATGGCCATCATTCAGAGTATGATTCAGTCGATTATCGATGAAATGCCCGCTAGCAGGTATGGAATAATCGGTATAGGAGTAGGTGTACCAGGAATTGTTAACAAACAGGGCTCTATCCTTCTTGCGCCAAACTTAGGATGGACCAATATTCAGTTAAAAAAGGACCTTGAGGAATTATTCCATGTACCTATCATCATTGAAAACGAAGCAAATGCTGGGGCTTTTGGTGAACAACAATTCGGTGCAGGTCAAGACTTCCAAAACATCGTTTATATCAGTGCTGGAATTGGTATCGGTGTCGGGATTATTTTAAACAAAGAATTGTATCAAGGCAAAAATGGATTTTCTGGTGAAATGGGACATATGATTATCGATCTCAATGGAAAGCCCTGTAGCTGTGGGAGCAGAGGATGTTGGGAAGCATATGCTTCTGAAAACGCACTGTTGGAGTTGGCTAACAGTGATTCGCTTGAGTCATTAATAGAATTAGCGGAAAACGGTGATGAAACCGCTCAGAGGCTTTTCGGAGAAATTGGAACTTACTTAGGGTATGGAATAAATAACATTATTAATACCTTTAACCCTGACCAGGTAATCCTGGGTAACCGATTAGCATTAGCAAGACAATGGATTGAGCAGCCCATTCGAACAACGATTGAAAACCATACACTCACGCACCACCAAAAAGAAATGCACTTAAATTTCCCAAAACTAGGAAAATATTCAACATCATTAGGTGTATCTGCTTTCGTTGTGGAGAAATTTATCAAAGAAGAAGTAAAATCTTAATAAATGTAATACACCCCTGCTCTTATTAAAGGAAGCAGGGGTGTTTATTTTCCATTATTAGTGTCATTAAAATAGGTTAGTTGTTTGGATATACAAAGTAACCAACTTCAGTTATAATGAAATTGAAAGTATCTAAACTAGCTATTGGAGAGATATGATAATGAAAAACTCAAAACCTAATGAACCTTTAGTTACGCACATTTATACTGCAGATCCTTCCGCACATGTCTTTGAAGGAAAGCTTTATATCTATCCTTCACATGACCTTGATCATGATGAACCTTCTAATGATAATGGTGACCAATATAAGATGGAAGATTACCATGTCCTATCCATGGATAATGTTAACTCTCCTGTTGTTGACCACGGGGAAGCGCTTCACGTAAAAAATGTTCCATGGGCATCTAAACAAATGTGGGCACCTGATGCAGCTTACAAAAACAACACGTATTATTTATTCTTCCCAGCAAGAGATAAAGATGGCATATTTAGAATTGGTGTCGCAACAAGCTCTAATCCTGCAGGCCCTTTTATACCAGAAGAAAATTACATACCTGGCAGCTTCAGCATCGACCCAGCTGTATTAGTGGATGAAGATTCAAAAGCCTATATTTATTTTGGCGGTCTTTGGGGAGGACAGTTAGAAAAATGGCAGACTGGAGCATTTATTTCAGATGCTGAGGGCCCAGCTCCGACAGAACCTGCAATAGGTCCGAGAGTAGCTGAATTAAGTGAAGATATGCTGACATTTAAAAGTGAACCGAAGGAAATCTCCATTATTGATGAAGATGGCAATCCGATTCTTGTAAGTGACGAAGATAGAAGATATTTTGAAGGACCATGGGTTCATAAATTCAAAGGCCTTTACTATTTGTCTTATTCTACGGGTACAACCCATAAAATTGTTTATGCGGTAAGTGAAAACCCACAGGGTCCATTTGTGTTCAAAGGAACCATTCTTACCCCTGTTATTGGCTGGACCACACATCATTCAATTGTAGAGTTTAACGATAAGTGGTACCTGTTCTATCACGATTGCTCGTTATCAGATGGAGTAAACCATAAGCGCTCTGTCAAATACACTGAACTTAATTATAACGAAGATGGAACGATTCAAACGATTGACCCTTACGGAGATAAATAAGCAGATTAAAGGCTGGTTTCATTATTGAAGCCAGCCTTTTTCATGTATACTAAGAACCTTGTTATTTCAGCCTACTTATTAATACTTCATTGATATCAGTCATAACTTTACCAATGTCTTGATTTGCATCTATTCTAACCATTCTTTCTGGGAACATCTTCAATACTTCTTCATACCCTTCCCGGACTTTAACATGGAAGTTTATTTCCTCTAAATCTAATCTGTTTATTTCTCTCCCTTTATTTTTTGCAATTCGATTTAAGCCTATTTGAGGATCCAAATCTAAGTACAAAGTTAAATCAGGCATTAATCCTTCAATTGCAAATTTATTTACCGAATAGACCTCATTGATACCTAACCCTCTTGCATATCCCTGATAGGCTAGGCTGCTATCGATAAATCGATCACATAATACAATATTGCCTTCATTAAGAGATGGTATTACCTTTTCTACTAAATGTTGTCTTCTTGCAGCAGCGTAAAGCAGGGCTTCTGTTCTACCATCCATTTTAATATTTTTTTTATCTAAAATAACTGAACGAATTTGTTCAGCTATATCAATTCCTCCAGGCTCTCTTGTGACAACTACCTTTTTTCCATTGCTTTCAATAGAATCTCGAATGAAATTTATTAAGGTTGATTTGCCAGATCCTTCGACTCCTTCGAGGGTAATGAAGTAACTCATATAAATTGCTCCAATCATTTTTTCATTTTAACTGCATGTTTTAACTACGTTAATTAACTTTTTATCTATCAAGGATCCTCCTTGAAATCTCGCTCCCATATCTATTAGTTGGATTAGCTGATTGACCCTTTCCTCTAGAATTAACTCCCCCATTAATAATAAGGGAATACCAGGCGGATATGGTGTAATTGTCTCGGCACATACATGCCCTGCAGCTTCTGTAATAGATATTGCTTCCATCTGAACATTTGATAACTTCTCATAAGGAATCGCCAGCTCAGATATCTTGCCAGAGCTAATTAGAAAGTCCTCTTCTACTGGATGATGTGGTAACTTCGCCAATAAGTTTTTCATTCTCCTGCTCACTTCTACTAGTGGATAGTCTTGATTTTCCTTCAATAAAGGAAGAACTAATAGCACATTATAGGGATCTGCCATTTCTGTATATATAGCTATCTCTTCTAATTTTTTTTGGAGTTCAAATCCGCTTAACTTTGATCTTGACTGTATAGTTACCTTTAATGTGTCCCCTTGTGAGTCAGGATAATCCAATACCTTAATGCTTTGAATCGTAGACAGCTCTTTTTTAAAACCTGCTATTTCTTTTTGTAAATATTCTATATCGCTTTGTTGGTAGGCTGCTAAATAACTTCTCGCTAGGTCAAGTGAAGCCATGATAACGTATGACGGACTGCTTGACTGTAACATTTGCAGGTACTCTTTGACTACGTCACTGTTAACCCGATGGCTGTTTATATGTAAATAGGATCCCATTGTCATGGCAGGAAGGGTTTTATGTGCTGATTGGACGACCATATCAGCTCCTAATTGAATGGCGGAAGCCGGGAATGGGTCTCCAATAATAAAATGAGGCCCATGTGCCTCATCTACTAATACAGGAATGTTATGAAGATGTGAAAGCTCTATAACACTTTTTAAATCATACACCATTCCATAGTAGTTCGGGTAGGTCAGGACAATCGCTTTTGCTTCTGAATAGAGGGAAATAGCTCTTTCAACTATTTCTTTGGAGACACCTGTTGCCGTCTTCCAATCCTGATTATATTCTGGCTCTAAAAATACCGGGCGTGCCTTTGCTAGTTTTAGGGCATTTAGGACTGACTTATGACAATTTCTTTGTACCAGGATAACGTCATCTTTTTTACAAACTGACAAGACCATGGCTAGATTTCCAACGGTAGATCCATTGACTAAGAAAAAGCTTTCCTTGGCCTGATAAAGTGCTGCTAAGAGGTCTTGTGCCTCCTTTATTGCACCTTCAGGGGAGTGCAAATCATCTAGACCAGATAATTCTGTGGCATCAATTTTTAATACTTCTTGAAATAAATTATATGATTGCTGGTGAAGAATAGCTCCCGACTTATGTCCAGGAACATGAAATGAAATTGGATTATTATTTTTGTGTGTATGTAGTGCTTCGTATAATGGAATTCGATTTTGTTTATTCATCGTCATACTCCTTATAAGTCTCATTCATTTTAACAAAAAACGACATTACCTACCTCATTTTAGGCAAAAAAATAAAGCCCAGATGGACTTTTTATGAAAAAATTTCAGGTGTTGTTATTTTTTTTAGTTGTTTTAGATAGTATTTATATTTTGGATCATGTGTTTCTGTTTGAATCAAGTCTTCTTCGCAGTCTGTACATATAAATGAAGTATATAGATGTATCCCTTTTTGTTTTTGATTTTCGCAAATTACGCATGTTTCCTGGTAATGATTATGCGCTAATGAACTCAACCACACCACCTCCATACACCTATTCTTCCCGATATTTCGGAATTGTATACAAAATTTAGAATTATCCTTAGCAGGGCATCCCTCGGTATATCTTATGTTGGTAATTTCATTTGGGTGTATGTCTAGTAACGATTTCTTGTAAAACACTTCGTACTTTTTTATAGTTGTTGATTAGGATGCTTGGCATTTAGGGTTGGGGGATGATTGGGGCTGTAGCTTCTATTCGTTACTGTTTTCTCTATAAATGCCGCCGTACGGGCATGAATAACTCCTATTCGTTACCGTTTTCTCGAAAAGTGTCGCCGCGCGGGCACGAATAACTCCTATTCGTTACCGTTTTCTTTAGATGTACCGCAGTGAGGGCACGAATCTTGATCCATCATTTTATTTACGACCTTTTGTCCTTTCGGATAGCACAAAAAAGCACAACCCTAATCAGGTTGTGCTTCGTTTGCCTGGCAACGTCCTACTCTCACAGGGACAAAGTCCCAACTACCATCGGAGCTGAGAAGCTTAACTTCCGTGTTCGGTATGGGAACGGGTGTGACCTTCTCGCCATTATTACCAGACTCAAAAAGAGTTGAGGTTTCATTCCCTCAAAACTAGATAATTTCAGAAGAAGTTTGTAAAACGAGTTCGCCTTTAAAAATTGGTTAAGTCCTCGAACGATTAGTATCAGTCAGCTCCACATGTTACCACGCTTCCACCTCTGACCTATCAACCTGATCATCTTTCAGGGTTCTTACTAGCTTGACGCTATGGGAAATCTCATCTTGAGGGGGGCTTCATGCTTAGATGCTTTCAGCACTTATCCCGTCCGCACATAGCTACCCAGCGATGCCTTTGGCAAGACAACTGGTACACCAGCGGTGCGTCCATCCCGGTCCTCTCGTACTAAGGACAGCTCCTCTCAAATTTCCTGCGCCCACGACGGATAGGGACCGAACTGTCTCACGACGTTCTGAACCCAGCTCGCGTACCGCTTTAATGGGCGAACAGCCCAACCCTTGGGACCGACTACAGCCCCAGGATGCGATGAGCCGACATCGAGGTGCCAAACCTCCCCGTCGATGTGGACTCTTGGGGGAGATAAGCCTGTTATCCCCGGGGTAGCTTTTATCCGTTGAGCGATGGCCCTTCCATGCGGAACCACCGGATCACTAAGCCCGACTTTCGTCCCTGCTCGACTTGTAGGTCTCGCAGTCAAGCTCCCTTGTGCCTTTACACTCTGCGAATGATTTCCAACCATTCTGAGGGAACCTTTGGGCGCCTCCGTTACTCTTTAGGAGGCGACCGCCCCAGTCAAACTGCCCACCTGACACTGTCTCCCACCCCGATAAGGGGTGCGGGTTAGAATTTCAATACAGCCAGGGTAGTATCCCACCGACGCCTCCACCGAAGCTAGCGCTCCGGTTTCTCAGGCTCCTACCTATCCTGTACAAGCTGTACCAAAATTCAATATCAGGCTACAGTAAAGCTCCACGGGGTCTTTCCGTCCTGTCGCGGGTAACCTGCATCTTCACAGGTACTATAATTTCACCGAGTCTCTCGTTGAGACAGTGCCCAGATCGTTACGCCTTTCGTGCGGGTCGGAACTTACCCGACAAGGAATTTCGCTACCTTAGGACCGTTATAGTTACGGCCGCCGTTTACTGGGGCTTCGATTCAGAGCTTCGCTTGCGCTAACCCCTCCTCTTAACCTTCCAGCACCGGGCAGGCGTCAGCCCCTATACTTCGCCTTGCGGCTTCGCAGAGACCTGTGTTTTTGCTAAACAGTCGCCTGGGCCTATTCACTGCGGCTCTTCGAGGCTATTCACCTCAAAAAGCACCCCTTCTCCCGAAGTTACGGGGTCATTTTGCCGAGTTCCTTAACGAGAGTTCTCTCGCACACCTTAGGATTCTCTCCTCGCCTACCTGTGTCGGTTTGCGGTACGGGCACCTTTTATCTCGCTAGAGGCTTTTCTTGGCAGTGTGGAATCAGGAACTTCGGTACTATATTTCCCTCGCCATCACAGCTCAGCCTTTACGGTAAGCGGATTTTCCTGCTTACCAGCCTAACTGCTTGGACGCGCATATCCAACAGCGCGCTTACCCTATCCTCCTGCGTCCCCCCATCACTCAAACGATAAAGAGGTGGTACAGGAATATCAACCTGTTGTCCATCGCCTACGCCTTTCGGCCTCGGCTTAGGTCCCGACTAACCCTGAGAGGACGAGCCTTCCTCAGGAAACCTTAGGCATACGGTGGACGGGATTCTCACCCGTCTTTCGCTACTCATACCGGCATTCTCACTTCTAAGCGCTCCACCAGTCCTTACGGTCTAGCTTCAACGCCCTTAGAACGCTCTCCTACCACTGACATCGTAGATGTCAATCCACAGCTTCGGTGTTACGTTTAGCCCCGGTACATTTTCGGCGCAGAGTCACTCGACCAGTGAGCTATTACGCACTCTTTAAATGGTGGCTGCTTCTAAGCCAACATCCTGGTTGTCTAAGCAACTCCACATCCTTTTCCACTTAACGTAAACTTTGGGACCTTAGCTGGTGGTCTGGGCTGTTTCCCTTTTGACTACGGATCTTATCACTCGCAGTCTGACTCCCACGGATAAGTCTTTGGCATTCGGAGTTTGTCTGAATTCGGTAACCCGATGAGGGCCCCTAGTCCAAACAGTGCTCTACCTCCAAGACTCTTACAACGTGAGGCTAGCCCTAAAGCTATTTCGGAGAGAACCAGCTATCTCCAAGTTCGATTGGAATTTCTCCGCTACCCACACCTCATCCCCGCACTTTTCAACGTGCGTGGGTTCGGGCCTCCATCCAGTGTTACCTGGACTTCACCCTGGACATGGGTAGATCACCTGGTTTCGGGTCTACGACCACATACTAAAATCGCCCTATTCAGACTCGCTTTCGCTGCGGCTCCGTCTCTTCAACTTAACCTTGCATGTAATCGTAACTCGCCGGTTCATTCTACAAAAGGCACGCTATCACCCATTAACGGGCTCTAACTACTTGTAGGCACACGGTTTCAGGATCTATTTCACTCCCCTTCCGGGGTGCTTTTCACCTTTCCCTCACGGTACTGGTTCACTATCGGTCACTAGGGAGTATTTAGCCTTGGGAGATGGTCCTCCCAGCTTCCGACCGGATTTCTCGTGTCCGGCCGTACTCAGGATCCACTCAGGAGGGAACGAAGTTTCAACTACAGGGTTTTTACCTTCTATGACGGGCCTTTCCAGACCGCTTCATCTACCCCGTTCCTTTGTAACTCCATGTTGAGTGTCCTACAACCCCAAGAGGCAAGCCTCTTGGTTTGGGCTATGTCCCGTTTCGCTCGCCGCTACTCAGGGAATCGCGTTTGCTTTCTCTTCCTCCGGGTACTTAGATGTTTCAGTTCCCCGGGTCTGCCTTCAATACCCTATGTATTCAGGTAAAGA
>NZ_CP126115.1:12500-30000 GCF_030123505.1 Neobacillus sp. YX16 | reverse complement strand
CAGCCAGGGCCACTAATCCTGGAATTCCAAGAAAGCCTGATACAGCTGATGTTGCAAAATTAATAGGCACATGAATACCAAAACTATTACCCGCTGTATTTAAGAAGAATAATAGCAGTGCTCCAATTAATAATTTGACAACTGCTTGACCAATAAATCTTGCTGGCTTAAAAGGAGCTCCAGAAAACAAAAGAATAAGTACGAGCCCGCCTAATATCGAAATGATTATAATTGGTTCCAAAAAAGCTATCCCCCTTCAACTCTTTTTATAACAATATATGTACAAGTTATAAAAATTAGACCTTGAAATAGGAATAGCTTTATATTCACCTTTTAATACTTACATTTCTGTCTTTTGCTTCTTTTAATAGAAAGAAGTACTTTGCTTGGGCAATTTTTGTCTGACAAATCGCTTCCTCCGAAGGATCAAAACTTTTATCTAACAATTGTTTTTGCTCCTGCCAATGTTCTTTATACTCCTGTAACTGAGTTAAAAGTTTTCCATCAAACTCTTTCCGCAGCCATCCTTTACGCTTAAAAAACATCGTTATTCCCCCGATACTTATCTAGCTGCAGCGCCTAGGAAAAAATGAACTGCTTTTTTCCCAAGGCACTTTTGCTTTTCGGTTTAAATTTCTCTTCTTCCCTCGAGAGCTTTAGATAGAGTAACTTCGTCTGCGTATTCTAGGTCTCCTCCAACAGGAAGTCCGTGAGCAATCCTTGTGATTTTTATGCCTGATGGTTTAAGCAAACGAGAAATATACATCGCCGTTGCCTCTCCCTCAATATTTGGATTCGTCGCTAATATCACTTCCTGTACGGTTTCATCATGAAGACGCTTTAGGAGGTCAGGAATATTAATATCCTCCGGACCTATTCCATCCATAGGTGAAATTGCACCATGCAGAACATGGTACTTACCACTGAATTCCTTCATTTTTTCCATCGCAATAACATCCTTTGGATCTTGAACAACACAAATTGTACTCTTATCTCGGCGTTGGTCTTCACATATATAGCATGGATCCTGATCTGTAATATGACCACAGACAGAACAATAGGTTAAATTTCGTTTGGCATTTACAAGTGCTTTAGCAAAATCCAGCACAGTATCTTCCTTCATACTTAAAACATAAAAGGCCAAACGACCAGCAGTTTTGGGTCCGATACCAGGCAGTTTCATGAAACTGTCAATCAACTTAGAAATCGGTTCTGGATAATGCATTCGTTATTATTCCTCTCCTAGAAAAGCATATGCGCCTTTAAAAGGCGCATATGCTTGATCATCATTAATTAAAATGGAAGATTCATTCCTTTTGTAAATTGACCCATCGTATTGTTTGTGAGCTCTTCAACCTTCTTTAAAGCATCGTTTGTTGCTGCTAAAACAAGATCTTGAAGCATTTCGATGTCGTCAGGATCTACAGCTTCAGGTTTAATTTGTACGTCTACCACTTCTTTATGTCCTGTTACAATGACAGTTACCATGCCGCCCCCAGCTGTTCCTTCAATCTTCTGTTGTCCTAATTCTTCTTGTGCCTCAGCCATTTTCTTTTGCATTTTTTGCATTTGCTTCATCATATTTTGCATATTACCCATTCCACCACGCATATTTCCTTCAACCTCCAATTAATTAGTCAATTATTTCAACAAATTCAGCACCGAACAAGTTTTTGGCTTCCGCAATATGCGGCTCTTCTTCTGGTTTAGACTCAAGAGTTTCACCTTCCACGTGATGCTGAGTACTTAAGAAATTTTCTCTAATCGAAACCCATTGCTCTTCTGGTACACCAAGCACTAGATACTTATTTCCTGTTAGCTCTTGAAGAGCAAGCGTAATCGTTTCGATAAAACGGTTATTATCCATGGCCATTTGACAATGAATTTCATGTTTAAATTTTAAAATAAAAGCATCGGCTGAAGCCGCAGCAGGCTCTGCTTCATTCAATAAAGCTGCATGAGATTTCATTAACCGTCCTCTCATGTCACCCCATTTGCTTTTAATTTGATTTAAATCATTCTTGGTTGCATTCTTTAATACTTCATTTATTCTACCAACAGCAGGCTGAAATCCTTTTCTTGAACTTCTTTGTGCAGGCTTTTGTGCAGTCTGTGTTGCTGCATCCTGGACAACCGCTGGTCCATTCGATTTTAACTGTTGTAGTTCATGCTCAAGCTGTTCTATTTTGGTAAACAGTTGTGCCATTTGTCCAGAAGGCATTTGCTCAACCTGCTTTACCTCTGTTTGACACAGCTTAACAATCGCAACTTCTAAAAAGATTCTCGGATGGTTGGTCCAGCGCATATCCTGTTGGGTTTTATTTAACAATTCAATGAGCTGGTAAATCTGATCATAAGGAACAGACTCAGCAATTTGTCGAAACTCCTCATCTAACAAGACTCTATCTAATGACTCTTCAAGATTTGGTGCGGTTTTATACAGCAGCATATCTCGGTAGTATAAAATAAAATCCTCGATAAATCTTGAAGGATCCTTCCCATGAAATAACAATTCCTCTAAGGCTTCTAAACCGCTGGCTACATCCTTTTCCAGAACTGACCTTGCAAGCTTGTTTAAGAAACCCTGTGAAACAGATCCCGTTACCGTTAAAGCATCTTCAACAGTTACACTTTCTTGGCTAAAGGAAATAGCTTGGTCCAAAAGACTTAATGCGTCACGCATACCGCCTTCAGCCGCCCTCGCAATCATTTTTAGAGCATCCTCTTCGCAATTAACCCCAGTTTCTTCGACGATTAGCTTCATTCGATTTACAATAGATTGTGCTGTAATCCGCCTAAAATCAAATCGTTGACATCTAGAAATAATGGTCAGAGGTATTTTGTGAGGCTCAGTCGTAGCTAAAATGAAGATAACATGCTGAGGCGGCTCTTCTAATGTTTTTAACAAGGCATTAAAGGCACTAATCGATAGCATATGTACTTCATCAATTATATAGACCTTGTAGCGAACAGAAGTTGGTGCGAACTTTACCTTATCTAGAACATCCCGCATTTCTTCCACTCTGGAGTTGGAAGCTGCGTCAAATTCTAGCACATCAGATATCGTTCCATTCGTAATCCCCTTGCAGGCAGCACATTCATTACAGGGTTCAGAAACGGGTGCTCGTTCACAATTTACTGCTTTAGCCAATATTTTTGCTGCACTTGTTTTACCAGTTCCTCGCGGCCCATTAAATAAATAGGCATGGGAAATTTTTTGTTGAAGTAGGGCGTTTTGCAATGTTTTCGTCACATGTTCTTGTCCTACTACATCAATAAATTGCTGAGGACGCCAAACACGATATAAAGCCTGATAAGCCAAAAACATCGCCCCCTCCAAAGTTTCTATCCTATCCATTATAACTTAACCCTTTTCATTTTTTCAATTTTTCTAGGAGAATACAAAAAAACTCATCTCTTCAATGAGATGAGTTGCTTTTACATTATAAACTGCCGTGCACCTTCCGTCGACTTCGCACCCATAGGCGCTGCTTAAGCAGTTAGCTCGGCCCAGGCCACCCTGCGGCACATGGGAGCTTCCACTTAATGCTGCTTCCTTCCGGACCTGACATGGTTCATGGATTCCCATTGCGCAGGACCCGGGCGTCAACACCACTTACTTAAGGCGGACCCTACAGGATACCAGCCTCGGGAAGGGATTCAGCCTCGCTAGAGCGGATTGCGAGTACAGGGCACCGCTACCTCCCCGCCTAGCACGGCAAAGTTGATAATAATTTTAGGCGCCTTATATGACGCCTTTTTAGTATACTAACTTTCAACAAAAAAATCAATCTTTATCAATTGTAAATTCCTGTAAGGGCTGTTTTTTTACTAATTTCCTTTGTTCTCGCAGCTTACGAAAGAAGTCAGAAAGTAACTGACCGCACTCTGCTTCCAGCACACCGCTCTTTACTTCACTTTGATGATTGAACCGTTCATCCTGCAGGAGATTCATAAACGTTCCTGCGCATCCTCCTTTTGGATCTGATGCACCAAAAACTACTCTGCTGACCCTTGATAGGATAATTGCTCCTGAGCACATTGCACAGGGCTCTAGAGTGACATATAGATGTGCATTCTCCAGACGCCATGAACCTGTTTCTTTACATGCCTGTTCAATCGCAAGGAGCTCAGCATGGGCAACCGCACTTTGTTTACTTTCACGTAAATTATGTGCGCGGGAAATAATTTTTCCATCGATAACGAGAATTGCTCCAATTGGCACCTCTCGTAAATCTTCTGCCTTCTTCGCTTCCTTAATAGCTTCTCTCATATAGTATTCATCAGTAAATTCTTCAATTGTCATGGAGATTACCGCCTTACATTATCTTCAGCATTTCCACCGTAATATTGATATTTTTTCCATTATATCATGAATCAAACCTTTCAATCATAGAATAGATGTAGCGTTCTTGCTTAGGAGGGGAAGAATATGCAAATTCATGTTGTGAAAAGTAATGAATCCTTAACAACCATTGCCAGGACATATAACACAACGGTTAATGATATTGTTGAAGCAAATGACATCCCTAATCCAAATAATCTTGTCGTCGGTCAAGCAATGGTGATTCCGATCGTTGGCAGTTTTTATTATGTACAGCCAGGTGACAGTCTATGGTCTATCGGACAAAAAACAGGCGTGCCTTATCAACAAATTGCTTCAGTTAATCATATTTCATTAAACCAGCAGCTCTATGTTGGATTTCGTCTTTATATTCCTCAGGCATCTAAAAGAAGAGCAGAGTTTAATGCATATGTAGAACCCCGTGGTACATCTGTAGCCCCCATCTTAGAAAGCAGTGCACGGGAAGCAGCGCCCTACTTAACCTACCTGGCACCATTTAGCTTTCAAGCTCTTCGTGATGGATCTTTAAAGGAACCCTTATTAAATAATTTTCCAGCCATTGCGAGAGCCAATCGAAATGTTTTAATGATGGTCATCAATAACCAAGAAAATGACCAATTTAACGATGAATTAGGCCGTATTTTACTTAATGATATCCCAATCCAAGATAGATTCTTAAATAATATTGTGGCTACTGCAAAGAAATACGGGTTTCGAGATATTCATTTTGATTTTGAATTTTTACGGCCCGCAGACCGGGAAGCCTATAACGCATTTTTACGAAAAGCAAAGGCACGGTTCCAAAGGGAGGGCTGGTTAATGTCAACTGCTCTTGCCCCTAAAACTAGTGCCACCCAAAAGGGAAAGTGGTATGAAGGCCATGACTATCGGGCACACGGTCAGATTGCTGATTTTGTTGTTATTATGACCTACGAGTGGGGCTACAGTGGCGGTCCTGCCATGGCCGTTTCCCCCATTGATCAGGTTCGAAGAGTGTTAGAATATGCGATAACGGAAATGCCCCCGAATAAAATTATGATGGGACAGAACTTATATGGATACGACTGGACACTTCCATTTGTTCAAGGCTCTGTAGCAAAAGCAGTTAGTCCACAACAAGCAATTGAACTTGCAGCTAGATACAGAGTTCCGATTCAGTATGATACAAAGGCACAGGCTCCTTTTTTCCGATATACTGCTGAAGACGGCAAGCGGCATGAGGTTTGGTTTGAGGATGCCCGCTCCATTCAGGCAAAGTTTAATTTGATTAAAGAGTTAAAGATTCGAGGTATGAGTTATTGGAAGCTTGGCTTAGCGTTTCCGCAAAATTGGCTGTTAATTGTTGAAAATTTCAATGTGGTCAAAAGAGGTTAATATTATTTCTTAACATAAACTGCCGTCATTCGGCAGTTTTTTCATATATTCGACATTAAAATACTTTCTTCTATAATTTCCATATCCCTTCCTGCGTGAGATTATGATAATATATTATTTGTGCCTTTAGTGAAATTCGAATTAGTACTTCCGGCATATTGCTGGTTAAACATAGAAATTACAGGCAGTTGGAGAAGGAGGACATGCAATGGGGTATACTCCCTTTATAACCGTTGAAGGGCCGATTGGTGTAGGAAAGACATCTCTCGCAAAAGCCATTTCAGATCATTTTCATTTTGCATTATTAAAAGAAATCGTTGATGAAAATCCATTTTTGGGGAAGTTTTATGACAATATTGAGGAATGGAGTTTCCAAACGGAAATGTTTTTCCTATGCAATCGCTATAAGCAATTAGGGGATATAAATACCCACTTCTTAAGTAAAAGTCAGGCTGTTGTAGCAGATTACAATATTTTAAAGAACTTAATTTTTGCCCAGAGGACTTTAAACCCCGATGAATATCAAAAATACTATAAAATATATCAGCTCCTAACAGAAGACATGCCAAAGCCAAATGTAATTATCTATCTCAATGCGAGTCTAGATACTCTTCTAAAGCGAATTAAAATAAGAGGACGCGAAGTAGAGAAAAATATCAGTCCCTTATATTTAGAGCAGCTATCCATTGATTACGAACAAACGATAACGAGGTTTGAGCAAACACATCCAGAAATTCCGGTTCTGCGCTTTAATGGTGATGAATTAGATTTTGTTAAAAATGAAGATGATTTAAATTTTATTATTGAAAAGCTTATAGGCTCATTAAAAAAAAGCAGCACGACAAACACAGTATGAGAATTGGGGGATGTAAGTGAGTATCGTTATTGGTGGTATGATAGGTCTTGGTAAAACTAGTGTAGCTGATACATTAAATGCACATTTTCAAAAAAGCGGCATTGAGAGTAAGGTTTTTTATGAGGCTGTTGATGATAATCCAATCCTTCCTCTCTATTACGAATTAACACCTGAAGAATTAGACGCAAGAAGAATTCCTTTCCTTTTACAATTGTTTTTCTTAAATAAACGATTTAAAACGGTTAAAGATTGTGTGAGTTGGAGAGAACCTATTTACACGATTCAAGATCGTTCTATTTATGAAGATTGGTATTTTGCATATGTAAATAAAAATCTAGGCAGAATATCTGAACTCGAATTTAAAATATATGAAGATTTAGTTGAAAACATGATGGAAGAGTTAAATGAACTTCCTAAAAAGGCTCCTGATTTAATGGTTTATTTAAAAGGCTCTTTTGAGACGGTAATTGATCGTATTATGGCCCGAGGCAGAAGCTTTGAAATTAACCCTGAACTGAAAGAATATTACTTTGAGGTTTGGAAGGGTTATGATGAGTGGGTTATTAATAATTATAATGCTAGTGATGTCTTGATTATTGACATGGACAATACGGATGTTGTTAAAAGACCAGAAGATGCGATAAGAGTATGTCGTGAAGTGGATGAGCGATTAAAGGAACTTTTAAATATGACAAAAGCACATATTGGGTAATCCAATATGTGCTTCTTTTTTATTATTTGGCCGTGTTAAAGTAGGCTGTTGATTTGTTCTCCACTAAGGAATGCTTCTTCGAATAATCAACGCAGGGACAGGCGGTCCCTGCCTGTCCCGAGGCGTTTCGGGGAAGCCTCCACGGCGCTAAGAGATAAGCGGGGTCTCTCCTGTCTCGTACTCCTGCAGGACATTGAATTACTTCCTCGAATCCGTCCACGCACGAAGAAAATGTGATAGCATTTTCGAGGAGTCTCGCGCCTTCCGCACAAATCAACATAGTTCTATAATCAACAGTTTCCTTTAACACAGACACTACTTTAAAAAAATACATAAAAAAAATCCGCCCAATTGCTTGGGACGGATTTTATCTCCAGTTTTATGCGCGATTATATTAAAATTAAAATTAATGGAGGAGGAAGAGGGATTCGAACCCCCGCGCGGTATGACCCGCCTGTCGGTTTTCAAGACCGATCCCTTCAGCCAGACTTGGGTATTCCTCCGTGTTGACAAGATATAGAATAACATAATGATTTATACCTGTCAACATTTTATTAAATAAAATTATTTTATTTTATTCTGGCACAATAACTTCTTTATTCCCCATATACGGACGTAACACTTCCGGGATGACCACACTGCCATCCTCCTGCTGGTAATTTTCTAAGATAGCAGCGACTGTTCTTCCAATTGCCAAGCCAGATCCATTTAGGGTATGAACATGTTCAGGTTTTGCCTTTGGATCACGTCGGAAGCGAATATTGGCACGACGCGCTTGGAAAGCTTCGAAATTACTGCAAGAAGAAATTTCACGGTAGGTACCATAGCTTGGAATCCATACCTCAATATCGTACTTTTTGGCAGCCGTAAAGCCGAGGTCACCGGTACACATGCTCAACACACGGTATGGTAACTCGAGTAATTGAAGGACGCGCTCTGCATCACTTGTCAGTTTCTCAAGTTCCTCATAAGAATCCTCTGGCTTAACAAACTTCACTAGTTCCACCTTGTTAAATTGGTGCTGACGAATTAATCCGCGGGTATCACGCCCTGCAGAGCCAGCTTCAGAACGGAAGCATGCACTGTACGCCGCAAAGCGGATTGGAAGTTCATTCCCGCTTAGTATTTCATCACGATGGAGATTGGTGACAGGCACCTCTGCTGTTGGAATTAAGAAGTAATCTTCATTTTCAATTAAAAATGCATCTTCCTCGAATTTTGGCAGCTGTCCTGTACCTGTCATGCTTGCACGGTTAACCATATAAGGCGGTAAAATTTCTTTATAGCCATGCTCATCCACATGCAGGTCGAGCATAAAATTCATAAGTGCACGCTCTAAGCGAGCCCCAAGCCCTTTATAAAAAACAAAACGGCTGCCGGTAACTTTGCCCGCACGTTCAAAGTCAAGAATCCCCAAATGGTCCGCAACGTCCCAGTGCGGCTTCGCTTCAAAGTCAAAGTCGCGAACATGTCCCCATTTTCTTATTTCTACGTTTTCATCCTCTGTTTCACCAACTGGAACACTTTCATGGGGAATATTCGGAATGCTCATTAACAACAAATCAAGCGTTTCCTCGACACTGCGGAGCTCCTCATCCAATACTTTAATTCTATCACCGACCTCACGCATTTCCAAAATAAGATGGTCAGCATCGGCCTTCTCACGCTTTAAAGCAGCTACCTGCTGGGAAACCTCGTTCCGTTTGCTTTTTAACTGCTCAGCCTCAACAATTAAATCACGTCTGCGCTGATCTAAGTCCTCAAATTTACCAAGGTCTGTTAGGTCCTCCCCGCGGTGTTGAAGTTTTTCCTTAACCTCTGCAAAATTAGCTCGTAATACTTTAATATCTAACATCTTTCCCACTCCTAACTAAATAATAAAGCGTAAGCGCCTTGCACAGGGAAAAAAGAAGTTCTTTTTTTCCTAGGCGCTGCAGCTAGGTTCAATAAATAAATACAAAAAACTCCCGTCCCCAAAAACAGGGACGAGAGTTACCCGCGTTACCACCCTGGTTGACAGCTATTAGTCTGTCCACCTTGAAAAAAATTAACGGTTTTTACCGAAAGTACTTACTGACCCATGTAGGGTGTTTTCGCACCTTTGCTCGAGGATGGATTCACAAGCTTCAAACACCGATTCACACCAGCCACCGGCTCTCTATAGATTGAACTTCTTGTTACTAGTTCCTCTCATTGCTTTAACTTTATTTATTTATTAAAAATTTACTATAATTATCCACCAAATGCAATCAAATTATACCAATTGTTTTGCTTTTGCTTCCTTTACCATATCAACAAAGTAAGCCGTAAGCTCATGCTTATCTGTTAATTCTGGATGGAACGAGCAGCCAAGGTATTGACCTTCACGTGCGGCCACAATGCGGTCATTGTGCTTTGAAAGAATTTCTACTTCTGAACCAGCTTCAACGATATGAGGTGCACGGATAAAGACTGCAGGGAAGCTGTCAGCCACATCCTTGATCGCAAGGTCTGCCTCAAAGCTATCGACTTGGCGGCCAAAAGAATTGCGTTCAACCGTAATGTCCATCACACCAATATGAGGTTCATGACCAACTAGGTTTTTCGCTAATAGAATAAGACCTGCACATGTACCGAACATCGGTTTACCTTCAGCAGCAAATTCCTTAAGTGCATCCATGAAATCATATTTATCAATCAAGCGGCGCATCGCAGTGCTTTCACCACCGGGAAGGATCAAGCCATCAATTCCTTTTAATTCTTCTTTTCGCTTAATGGCAACAGCTTCGACCCCACATTCCTCAATAGAGCGAATATGTTCACGAACAGCCCCCTGTAAAGCAAGTACCCCTATTTTCACCATGATCTTACCAGCCTCTATCTTGCATGCGAGCTTCAGGAGCCAAGGATGAAATTTCGATACCTTTCATTGGTGCTCCTAAGTCCTTAGAAAGCTCTGCAATCAATTTGTAGTCTTGGTAATGAGTTGTAGCTTCCACAATCGCTCTTGCAAACTTTGCTGGATTCTCTGATTTAAAAATTCCTGAACCTACGAATACTCCGTCTGCACCTAACTGCATCATCAATGCTGCATCAGCAGGAGTTGCAATTCCGCCAGCCGCAAAGTTAACCACTGGAAGGCGGCCAAGACGCTTAATTTCAAGAAGTAATTCAAATGGTGCTCCTAATAGCTTTGCTTCTGTCATAAGCTCATCTTCATTCATTCCTACTACTTTACGAACCTGACCGTTTACTTTGCGCATATGGCGAACGGCTTCAACGATATTACCTGTTCCAGGCTCACCTTTCGTACGAAGCATAGAAGCTCCTTCACCAATCCTGCGGGCAGCCTCACCAAGGTCACGGCAGCCGCAAACAAATGGAACGGTAAAATCACTTTTATATAAATGGTACTCTTCATCCGCTGGGGTTAAAACTTCACTTTCATCAATATAGTCTACCCCCATTGCTTCTAGGACACGTGCTTCAACAATATGGCCAATTCTTGCCTTCGCCATTACAGGGATTGATACTGAATTTAGTACTTCTTCAATAATTCTAGGGTCAGCCATTCTGGCAACACCGCCTGCTGCACGGATGTCAGATGGTACACGCTCTAGAGCCATTACCGCAACCGCACCAGCCTCTTCAGCAATTCTTGCCTGCTCTGCATTAACAACGTCCATGATGACGCCGCCTTTTTGCATTTCGGCCATTCCGCGTTTAACTCGATCTGTACCTGTTTTCATGTTAAATCCCCCTTGGTTGTTTTACTTTTATTAATATTGCAAAAAATTAACGTATAAAATTAGGAAATACTGTTAATTCGTTCGGAATTAGAATCTTCCCTTAAAATCATTAAAGCAACAAAAAAGGACTCCTGTCAAGACAAGAATCCTTTTGCTAATTATTTCCTTTAACTTAAAACCAACCTTTAACCGTGGAAGAGATGCCTCCCCAAAGGTCTCCAAAGAATCCGCCGATTCCCCTCAACATTAGAACGAACCAATTTGCCTTCTCAACATCCTCAGCTGCAATGACATCAACGGTAATATTGTTCTGCCCTTTATCTGTTAAAAACCCTAAACTTTCAGCCTCTTTAGATTGAATGGATAAAGTTCCAACCTTTTCACCCTTTTTAATAGGTGCCGTAAGTTCGCCTTGTTTATTAACCTTCTTTTTATCGAGTGTTAAAACGGTTTTGAAATTATCCTTTTCCCCGTTCTTTACAACCATGTTAACAGCATCTTTTGTATAAATTTTCACTTGATCTTCTTTACCCTTAATTACAGGTAAAGTCTTTTTGCCCTTAACCTGATAGTTCTTTGGAATAATTTCTTCTTTTTTAAAATTATTAAAAGCGAAATCTAGAATCTTTCTTGTTTCTTTGAATCGTTCGGATTGGGAACCTGTATTCATAACAACAGATATAAAGCGTTGCCCATCTCTAATCGCTGTTCCCGTAAAATTATAACCTGCAAAAGGAGTGGAGCCCGTTTTTAAACCATCCAAACCATCATAAACAAATTGTTGATAATTTGGATAATCCGCTGCAAGTTCTTCGTATCCTTCTAACATCCAGTTCCAGTTGTCCATTACAAATTCATCTTCCGTACCCTTTGCAAAAATCTTTTCTGGTACGCTGGACGTTTTCAGTACCTCTGGGAAGTCATGTAATAAATGGGATGCTAAGGACGCAACATCCTTTGCAGACATGATGTTTTCCTCATCAGGGTCACCCACTATTTCAGGAAAGTGCTTTAAAATATCACGATTATTTAAACCTGAAGAGTTTACAAATTTATACGTCTTTAAACCAAGCTCTGCTGCCTTATTATTCATCATTTCTACAAATTTTGCTTCAGATCCCCCAATAATTTCAGCAATGGCCATTGTAGCAGCATTGGCAGATTCAATGGCCATTGCCGCATACAAATCTTCTACCTTATACTTTGCTTCAACTCGTAGAAAAACATTACTTAAACTATTGTCATGCGACATTTTAGAAAGTTCAGGGGAAACCATGTACTCTTGATTCCACTTCACTTTCCCTTCTTTTACTGCTTCTAAAAGTAAGTACTCTGTCATCATTTTAGTCATACTTGCAATTCCCAGAGCGGTTTCGGAATTCTTTTCGTATAGTATCATGCCCGTATCTGCATCAACCAATATAGCTCCAGATGCATTAACATCTAATCCTACAGTTTCTGCCTCTGCTTTATTTATGCCTGCAAAAAGGCTAAAAATCATGATCATTGCCAAGGAACTGGCGATAAGTTTTCGATAAAAAAGTTTATTCACAATAATACCCTCCAAGGATTTTTTACACTTTGGTTATTTTATCATAACTGGGGTTCAAATCATAGACAGAGGATAGGACTATCTTTTTACAAAAAAAAGACAGAGAAGGCAGTGCTTCTCTGTTTTTTCATTAAGACAATGAGTAATTTGGTGCCTCTTTTGTAATTTGAACATCATGAGGATGACTTTCACGGAGTCCTGCCCCTGACATTTTAACAAATTGAGCATTATTTCTTAATTCTTCTAGGTCCTTTGTTCCACAATAGCCCATGCCGGAACGTAAACCGCCGATTAATTGGTAAATGGTTTCAGCTAATGGTCCTTTATAAGGTAAGCGCCCTTCGATTCCTTCAGGAACAAACTTCTTATTATCCTCCTGGAAATAACGATCCTTTGAACCCTTTTCCATTGCTGCTACTGAACCCATACCACGATATACCTTAAAGCGGCGTCCTTGGAAAATTTCTGTCTCTCCAGGGCTTTCGGTTACTCCTGCAAGCATGCTTCCCAGCATAACAGCATGACCGCCTGCTGCAAGTGCCTTCACGATATCGCCTGAATATTTAATGCCGCCGTCTGCAATGATAGACTTGCCATATTTTCTAGCCTCTGTAGCACAGTCATAAACAGCCGTGATTTGCGGCACGCCTACACCTGCCACTACACGTGTCGTACAAATGGAGCCTGGTCCAATTCCAACCTTAACGACATCCGCTCCTGCTTCAATCAATGCCGCAGTTGCTTCTCCTGTAGCCACATTCCCTGCAACTATAGTTAAATCAGGATATTGACCTCTTATCTCCTTAACGGTATCAAGAACGCCCTTTGAATGACCATGAGCTGTATCTACGACTATAACATCCACATTAGCCTTTACCAGCTTTTCAATCCGCAGCATCGTATCCTTTGTTACTCCAACTGCTGCACCAGCTAATAAGCGACCCTGCGTATCTTTTGCTGAATTTGGAAACTCAATTACCTTTTCAATATCCTTAATGGTAATTAACCCCTTCAACACACCTTGATTGTCTACTAACGGGAGCTTTTCTATTTTATATTTTTGAAGAATTTTCTCTGCCTCTTTTAGAGTAGTTCCTACGGGAGCCGTTACAAGATTTTCCTTGGTCATCACATCAGAAATCTTAAAAGAGTAATCTTGAATAAAACGCAGGTCACGATTGGTAATGATGCCTACTAGTCTCTGCTCCTCAAGATTATTCACAATTGGCACTCCTGAAATCCGATATTTGCCCATTAAATGCTCGGCATCATATACCTGATGCTCTGGAGTTAGGTAAAATGGATCGGTAATAACACCACTCTCAGACCTCTTAACTTTTTCAACCTGTTCTGCCTGCTGTTCAATCGTCATATTTTTATGGATGATACCAAGACCACCCTGGCGAGCCATAGAAATCGCCATTTCTGCTTCTGTTACGGTATCCATCCCTGCACTAATAATTGGGATATTTAGCTTTACTTTAGGCGATAACTCTACTTGAAGATTTACATCACGCGGCAGTACTTCTGATTTACCAGGAATTAATAGGACATCGTCAAACGTTAAACCTTCTTTAGCAAATTTACTCTCCCACATCTTTTATGGCCTCCAGGAAAAAATTTTTTAATTGTAGGTTATCAATTGGACAAAATACTGTCAAGGAGAACGATTTAGTCAAACTTTTCTGAAAAAAGGTGATTACCATTGGCATCAGACTTTAAAGGATGGAAAAGCTATGCAAGTTTTTTTTCTGCAGAGCATTGCCAGACCTATTTAAAAAACAAATATAAAAAGTGGAATATCGATAACCCTGAACAAAAAAGCTATGAAAACTGCTATGCCTTTCTCTATTATCTCGAGCATGGGCAAATTTATTATCAACAGGCAGAAAATGCACCGCTTATCCTAAAACCCATCCTACTTTTTTACGGTTTCGTACATTTAATAAAAGCATGTATATTAACGATAGACCCGGCATATCCAGAAACGACATCTGTTTTAGCTCATGGAGTCTCAACTAGAAAAAGAAAAAAACAGAATTACCAATTTTTCCAAGATGAAGTGAAGTTTCAAAAGAACGGACTTTTTCCATTTATGTCAGAGAAAATGTTTCATATGAAACAATTGGAAGGGGATAAAATTACGATGGAGGAGCTCCTAGAGCTCATTCCTGAATTAGATGAACTATTTTTGGTACATGAGTCCAAAAGCACTTTTACACCCATATATACTCTGAATGGGCAACTGGCAGTACCAGAAAAGATATTGGATCACTATCATATGACCGAAGATAGATTAAAGGAGTTTCTTACATCAAAATCAGGAAATCAGATTGAGTTTTCAAATGAAGGACTTTTGTTTCAATTCAACAAAAGTACGTTTACTGGGATTTCACCGATTAAATTTAATCTAGAAAGCAGTTCCTTTGCACTGCCGCTGAAGAAGGAAAATTTATTTGTTTTCCCAGAGCTGATGGTCCATTATCTCTTGCTTTATAATTTAAGTATGATCGCAAGATATGAAACAGAATGGTGGAGTGAGCTAACAAAAATGATGCCAAATCGTGATTATCCCTTTATTAAAACCTTCTTGGAGATTACGCTGCATAAAGGACCGTTTTTGATATATGAGTACTTGATGAGTTAATATTTTTAGGAAAAGGTTACTTCGTGGGGATTGTTCTAGGCTATTCGTTACCGTTATCTTTAAAAATATCGTTGTCCGGGCATGAATAACTCCTATACGTTACCGTTTTCTCGAAAAGTGTCGCCGCGCGGGCACGAATAACTCCTATTCGTTACCGTTTTCTTTAGAAGTACCGCAGTGGGGGCACGAATCTCGAACCATTATTTTATTTACAACCTAATGTCCTTTGGGACAATACAAAAAAGCACAACCCTAATCAGGTTGTGCTTCGTTTGCCTGGCAACGTCCTACTCTCACAGGGACAAAGTCCCAACTACCATCGGCGCTGAGAAGCTTAACTTCCGTGTTCGGTATGGGAACGGGTGTGACCTTCTCGCCATTATTACCAGACTCAAAAAGAGTTGAGGTTTCATTCCCTCAAAACTAGATAATTTCAGAAGAAGTTTGTAAAACGAGTTCGCCTTTATAAATTGGTTAAGTCCTCGAACGATTAGTATCAGTCAGCTCCACATGTTACCACGCTTCCACCTCTGACCTATCAACCTGATCATCTTTCAGGGTTCTTACTAGCTTGACGCTATGGGAAATCTCATCTTGAGGGGGGCTTCATGCTTAGATGCTTTCAGCACTTATCCCGTCCGCACATAGCTACCCAGCGATGCCTTTGGCAAGACAACTGGTACACCAGCGGTGCGTCCATCCCGGTCCTCTCGTACTAAGGACAGCTCCTCTCAAATTTCCTGCGCCCACGACGGATAGGGACCGAACTGTCTCACGACGTTCTGAACCCAGCTCGCGTACCGCTTTAATGGGCGAACAGCCCAACCCTTGGGACCGACTACAGCCCCAGGATGCGATGAGCCGACATCGAGGTGCCAAACCTCCCCGTCGATGTGGACTCTTGGGGGAGATAAGCCTGTTATCCCCGGGGTAGCTTTTATCCGTTGAGCGATGGCCCTTCCATGCGGAACCACCGGATCACTAAGCCCGACTTTCGTCCCTGCTCGACTTGTAGGTCTCGCAGTCAAGCTCCCTTGTGCCTTTACACTCTGCGAATGATTTCCAACCATTCTGAGGGAACCTTTGGGCGCCTCCGTTACTCTTTAGGAGGCGACCGCCCCAGTCAAACTGCCCACCTGACACTGTCTCCCACCCCGATAAGGGGTGCGGGTTAGAATTTCAATACAGCCAGGGTAGTATCCCACCGACGCCTCCACCGAAGCTAGCGCTCCGGTTTCTCAGGCTCCTACCTATCCTGTACAAGCTGTACCAAAATTCAATATCAGGCTACAGTAAAGCTCCACGGGGTCTTTCCGTCCTGTCGCGGGTAACCTGCATCTTCACAGGTACTATAATTTCACCGAGTCTCTCGTTGAGACAGTGCCCAGATCGTTACGCCTTTCGTGCGGGTCGGAACTTACCCGACAAGGAATTTCGCTACCTTAGGACCGTTATAGTTACGGCCGCCGTTTACTGGGGCTTCGATTCAGAGCTTCGCTTGCGCTAACCCCTCCTCTTAACCTTCCAGCACCGGGCAGGCGTCAGCCCCTATACTTCGCCTTGCGGCTTCGCAGAGACCTGTGTTTTTGCTAAACAGTCGCCTGGGCCTATTCACTGCGGCTCTTCGAGGCTATTCACCTCAAAAAGCACCCCTTCTCCCGAAGTTACGGGGTCATTTTGCCGAGTTCCTTAACGAGAGTTCTCTCGCACACCTTAGGATTCTCTCCTCGCCTACCTGTGTCGGTTTGCGGTACGGGCACCTTTTATCTCGCTAGAGGCTTTTCTTGGCAGTGTGGAATCAGGAACTTCGGTACTATATTTCCCTCGCCATCACAGCTCAGCCTTTACGGTAAGCGGATTTTCCTGCTTACCAGCCTAACTGCTTGGACGCGCATATCCAACAGCGCGCTTACCCTATCCTCCTGCGTCCCCCCATCACTCAAACGATAAAGAGGTGGTACAGGAATATCAACCTGTTGTCCATCGCCTACGCCTTTCGGCCTCGGCTTAGGTCCCGACTAACCCTGAGAGGACGAGCCTTCCTCAGGAAACCTTAGGCATACGGTGGACGGGATTCTCACCCGTCTTTCGCTACTCATACCGGCATTCTCACTTCTAAGCGCTCCACCAGTCCTTACGGTCTAGCTTCAACGCCCTTAGAACGCTCTCCTACCACTGACACCATACGGTGTCAATCCACAGCTTCGGTGTTACGTTTAGCCCCGGTACATTTTCGGCGCAGAGTCACTCGACCAGTGAGCTATTACGCACTCTTTAAATGGTGGC
>NZ_CP126115.1:0-7500 GCF_030123505.1 Neobacillus sp. YX16 | reverse complement strand
TTTGCAGAGATGTTTGTTTATATAGATTATTTAAGAGGACATTCGCATTTGCATCTTTACGAACCTCAATAACAATCCGCATTCCATTACGATCGGATTCATCCCGTAAATCTGTAATGCCTTCTATTTTTTTATCGCGATGTAATTCCGCAATTCTTTCAACTAATTTTGCCTTATTTACTTGATATGGCAACTCATTAACAATGATAACTTCTTTGCCATTTGATTTTTGTTCAATTTCTACTTTCCCGCGAATAGTTATTGATCCTCTGCCTGTTTCGTATGCTTTACGAATACCACTCCTGCCAATGATGATTCCTCCTGTTGGAAAATCCGGACCAGGAATGATTTCCATTAACTCTTGAATTGATATTTCTGGATCAGTGGAAATGGCTAATACGCCGTCAATAACCTCACCAAGCTGGTGTGGTGGAATATTAGTAGCCATACCAACAGCAATACCCATAGATCCATTGACTAATAGGTTAGGGAATCTAGCTGGTAAAACAGAAGGCTCTCTTTCCTCACCATCATAGTTATCTTGAAAATCAATTGTATCTTTGTTTAAATCTCTTAATAATTCCATTGAAATTTTAGACATTCTAGACTCTGTATAACGCATCGCTGCAGCAGAGTCACCATCCACTGAACCAAAGTTACCATGACCGTCCACAAGCATATAACGATAGTTAAAATCTTGTGCCATCCGTACCATCGTTTCATAAACGGCGGAATCTCCATGGGGGTGATATTTACCGATTACATCCCCTACAATACGAGCTGATTTTTTATATGGTTTATCAGCATGTATTCCCAGGTCATGCATTGCGTATAAAATACGGCGATGAACTGGCTTTAAACCATCTCGAACATCTGGAAGGGCACGAGAAACAATAACACTCATTGCATAGTCTAGAAATGATGTTTTCATTTCATGACTGATATTAATATCTTTTATTTGAGAATTTGGTGTTTCTGCCATTGTAGTACCTCCTATTTTGGTGACATCTTGCCTTTTAATAGTCATCGTAGTTCCTAGATAAACGAAAAAAGGAGGATAGTGGTCACCCCTCTATCCTTTTCTATATACGCTTTTCTTTAAATATCTAAGTTCTTCACGTATTGTGCATTTGCTTCAATAAAGTTACGACGAGGCTCTACTTTGTCACCCATTAACATTTCAAATGTCTCATCTGCTTCAATCGCATCTTCTAGACTTACTTGAAGCATGGTTCTATTAGAAGGATCCATTGTCGTTTCCCATAATTGTTCAGGATTCATTTCTCCTAAACCTTTGTAACGTTGGATGTTAGGCTTCGGCTGGCTTGGAAGCTCGGCGAATATTTTCTCAAGCTCTTTGTCATCATAAGCATACCGAATCTTTTTTCCTTGCTGCACTTTATATAAAGGCGGCTGTGCGATATATACATAACCAGCTTCTAAAATTTTTCGAATATAACGGTAAAAGAAAGTTAACAATAGTGTTCGAATATGAGCACCATCAACATCCGCATCCGTCATAATGACGATTTTATGATATCTCGCTTTCGCAATATCAAAATCTTCTCCAATACCCGTTCCGATTGCCGTTATCATGGAACGAACCTCATTATTAGAAAGGATCCTGTCTAAACGTGCCTTCTCAACATTAAGGATTTTTCCTCTCAATGGCAGAATCGCTTGGAAATGACGATCACGGCCTTGTTTTGCTGAACCACCTGCCGAGTCACCCTCTACAATGTACAATTCGCTAATAGATGGATCCTTTGAAGAACAGTCAGCTAATTTCCCAGGTAAACTAGAAACTTCTAAAGCACTCTTACGGCGCGTCAGTTCCCTTGCCTTCTTAGCAGCCAGTCTTGCTCTCGCAGCCATAAGTCCCTTTTCAACAATCTTTCTAGCTACTTGAGGATTTTCTAATAAAAACTTATCAAAATGATTTGAAAACAATGAATCAGTTATTGTTCTTACTTCAGAGTTTCCAAGCTTCGTTTTTGTTTGGCCTTCGAATTGCGGGTCTGGATGTTTGATTGAGACAATTGCTGTTAATCCTTCACGCACATCATCACCAGATAAATTCGTGTCATTCTCTTTAATCAAACCACTTTTTCTTGCATAATCATTAATAACTCGGGTTAATCCTGTTTTAAATCCAGATTCATGTGTTCCGCCTTCATAGGTATGGATGTTATTCGCAAAGGAGTAAATGCTATCGGTATATCCCTCATTGTATTGAAGTGCTACTTCAACGCTAATACCATCGCGTTCTCCCTCAAGAAAAATTGGTTCTTCATGAATAACTTCCTTCGTGCGGTTTAAATGCTCTACATAGGATTTGATTCCGCCTTCGTAGTAGTATTCATTCTGTTTATTTTCCACACGGTTATCTTTAATCGTAATTTTAAGTCCACGATTTAAGAATGCCAGTTCACGCAGACGGGTTGCTAGAATATCATACTCATATTCCAATGTTTCAGTAAAGATTTCTCCATCTGGTTTAAAGTGGACAATCGTACCGGTTTTGTCGGTAGTTCCAATGATCTCTAATTCTTTAGATACAGCACCACGTTCGAATTTAATGCAGTAAATATTACCATCACGATGTACATGGACCTCTAGGTTGGTGGAGAGGGCATTAACAACTGAAGCACCTACACCATGCAGACCTCCAGAAACCTTATATCCGCCGCCGCCAAATTTCCCTCCGGCATGAAGAACAGTCATTATGACTTCAACTGCTGGTCTGCCCATTTTTTCTTGAATTCCAACGGGAACACCACGCCCGTTATCTATAACGGTTATACTGTTATCTTCTTCAATAATTACATTGATTTCATCACAATAACCAGCCAAAGCCTCATCAATACTGTTATCTACAATTTCCCAAACAAGATGATGGAGACCTTTTCCACTCGTTGAACCAATGTACATACCAGGTCTTTTTCTAACAGCCTCTAGACCTTCGAGAACTTGTATCTGATCCGCACCATATTCTTGTTCTTCGACTATTTTTTGTTCCATTGTCATATCGTTCACCCCGCACTTTCATTCAAAAAAATACTCTATTCACCTAAAATGAAAAATAATAATTTCAATATTCCTGCATTTCCTTTTGATTTGAACGTTTTTTTAATGTTCCGGAAGAAATAGGGGATAAATAAACCTTGTCATATGTAATTACGACCGATTTAAAGGGGTTTTTTGAAAGGTTAACGAGCTTTTCCTTATGCTGTTTTAAGAATTCCTCAAGTAAATTTGATGAATTCACGCACCCTTTATCAAGAATGGCGATAATATCCTTCGCCCTGATATTTAAATCTTCCCCAACATGTATATACACACTTCCACCTCAATTAACTTTATTGATAAAACCAGACTCTACTTCAAAAGTCGAAGCCTCTTTTAATGTTTGATGATGGATGCCGTCAACGCTAGTTGTTGTTACAAATGTTTGGACTTTCCCTTGTATGGTATTAAGCAAGTGTGACTGACGATAGTCATCTAATTCAGATAAGACATCATCTAGGAGTAAGATTGGATATTCGCGAATTTCTGAATGAATTAACTCAATTTCGGCAAGTTTAACAGAAAGCGCGGTTGTTCTTTGCTGGCCCTGTGAGCCAAACGTTGAGACATCTCTCTCATTGACAAAAAACAACAAATCATCACGATGAGGTCCAAATAGGGTTGTTCCTCGTTCTATTTCCCTTGTTCTGACTTTGCTGAATTTTTCCTCGAAGCATGCTTTCATTTTCGACAAATCTTGGTCTTCTAATACATCCACTGATGGTTTATAGACAATTTCCAATGATTCGAGTCCTCGAGAAATGCCTTTATGAATAGGTTTAGCCCAATTTTCAAGCAAATGAAGAAATTCAAATCTTTTTAGTACAATTCTCACAGCCATATCAATAAACTGCTCCGTAAGAATTTCGAGCATGGTTTGGTCTGTCTGCTTTTTTATTTGCAGCATCTTCAAAAAATGATTACGTTGCTGAAGTATTTTTTGGTACTGACTCATATCATGTAAATAAATGGGCGAAACCTGCCCAATTTCCATATCAATAAACCGCCTTCTTATTTGAGGGCTGCCTTTAACTAAATTTAAATCTTCCGGTGCAAACATGACTACATTCATGTTCCCGACATATTGACTTAATTTCCGCTGTTCCATATGATTGCATCTAGCTTTTTTGCCTTTTTTAGAAATAATTAATTGCAAAGGCAAAGAACTGTATTGTTTTTGGACCCTACCCTCTATTTTAGCATACTCCTGATCCCAGCGAATAAGATCTTTATCATTTGATGTCCGGTGGGATTTAGCCATTGCTAAAACATAGATAGATTCCATCACATTTGTTTTACCCTGAGCATTTTCCCCAAGGATCACATTTACTTTATTTTCAAATTCAACTGATAGGCTCTCATAATTCCGATAATTTCTTAGCGCTAATTGTTCAATATACATGAAAACGACACAACCTTTAGTTACTCGGTTATCAAAAATTCTCCGTGACCAGGAATTCTCACTTTATCTCCTACTCGAAGCTTTCTACCTCTTCTTTGATCTTGTTCTCCATTAATAAAAATATCGTTTTCACCTAAAAACCATTTTGCCATACCACCAGATTGGATGACTTCAGCTAATTTAAGAAATTGTCCTAACGTAATAAACTCTGTATTTAGCTTTATTTCTTCGGGCAATGTTAATCACTCATTTCTAAAATGGTCTCAATACTTTATTTTACTAAAAAAAGATAAATAAAGAAAGTCACCAAAATCATGGTGACTATTTGTAAAATTTATCCTAGTAAGTTCTAACTGGCAAAATCAACTGTAGTGTTGTCTCATCATGTAACGGTTTAATAACAAATGGCCGCATTGCACCAGTAAAACTCACTCTTATATCTGTACCTTCTAGTGCCTTTAAGGCATCCATCATATATTTAGCACTAAAGGATATCTTTAATTCTTCTCCATCAATTGATTGACTTTGTATTTCCTCGACAACTTTACCTACTTCAGGTGTGTTAGAAGAAATTTCAATTACACCGCTATCAATTGTTGAAAGTTTGACTACATTGTTTCTACCTTCACGCGCTAATAGGGAAGCACGATCGATAGCATGAAGGAATTCCTTAGTATTAACAATGATTTCTGTTTTACTTTCATTTGGAATCAGTCTAGAAGTATCAGGATAATTCCCTTCAAGCAGCCTTGAGAAAAATAACAGATGCTTCGCTTTAAACAATATTTGATTTTCGGTTATTACGATATCAATTAGTTCGTTCGAGTCATCAATGATTTTACTCAATTCATTCAAACTCTTCCCCGGAATCACGACATTGTAGCTTTCATTATTTTCCGTTTCAACCTTTGCTTTTCTTAAAGCCAGGCGGTGGCTATCTGTTGCAATACAGTTTAATTCGCCATTTTCAATCTTCCAGTTTACACCTGTCAAGATGGGACGTGTTTCTGAGGTGGACACTGCGAAAAAGGTTTGACGAATCATCATTTTTAACAAATCAGTTGGAATATGAAATTTATTATTTTCTTCAATTTGCGGCAGGTGCGGATATTCCTCTGCATCAAGCCCGTTCAAGTTAAATTCTGATTTACCAGAACGAATAACAGTCTGTAATGACCCAAGTACTTCAATTTCAACACTATCAGTCGGTAATTTCTTCACAATCTCACTAAAGAATTTTGCTTGAAGGACAATGGAACCACTTTGTTTAATCTCAACGATTTCGTTTCCAGATTCCTCATTTGGAATAAATGACTCAATTGAAATATCTGAATCACTTCCTGTTAGGGTGACTCCTTCGCTGCTAGCTGTAATTTTAATTCCTGTCAGAATTGGAATTGTTGTTCTTGATGTAACAGCCTTCATTACATCTTGGACACTTTGAACAAGACGGTCCCTTTGGATGATAAATCTCATATCAAAATCCTCCCAGCAATTTTTAATTTTTAAGTACGAATAAATCGATTTTCTGTAACATATAATAATAAGTTTTTTAAAAGAAAAAATAGTAGAAGTACTAGTAGGGCCTGTTAGTATGTGGATAACTCGCTTTTTGCAATGGAAACACAGTCTATCAACATGTGGACAGACTGTGTGTAAACTAGGACAAGTTATTCACAATTTCATTAAACTTTCAACAGTTCATTTAATTCTTTCATCTGCTTTTGCAGCTGAAGGTCAGATTGCAATAGCCTGGATATCTTTTCATGAGCATGGATGACAGTAGTATGATCACGTCCTCCAAACTCTTCGCCTATCTTTGGCAGAGAATAATCGGTTAATTCTCGTGATAAATACATAGCAATTTGTCTAGGAAAAGCTACAGATTTTGTCCGTTTTTTAGCTTTAAAATCTTCAAGCTTAACACTGTAGTGTTCACCGACTGTTCTTTGGATTTCATGAATGGTGATTACCCTTGGCTTTGAGCTTGGAATGATATCTTTTAAAGCCTCGGAGGCTAAATCTGCATTAATATCTTTATTGATTAAGGAAGAATACGCAACTACACGGATTAATGCGCCCTCTAGCTCTCTGATATTTGTATCGATTTGATTTGCTATATAGAGCATAACTTCGTTTGGAATGTCTAAGCCTTCTGCCTTCGCCTTTTTTCTGAGGATGGCAATTCTTGTTTCTAAATCTGGTGGAGTAATATCCGTAATTAATCCCCATTCAAAGCGTGACCGAAGGCGATCCTCTAGTGTCGGGATTTCCCTTGGCGGACGATCACTTGAGATGACTATTTGCTTGCTTTCTTCATGAAGTGTATTAAAAGTATGGAAAAATTCCTCTTGTGTTGATTCTTTTCCTGCTAAAAATTGAATATCATCAATTAAAAGCACATCCACATTTCGATATTTATTGCGGAATTCTACTGCCTTATTATCACGAATTGAATTAATAAATTCATTCGTGAATTTTTCTGAAGATAAATAAACCACTTTAGCGTTTGGTTTATGCTCTAAAACATAATGGCCAATCGCATGCATTAAGTGTGTTTTTCCTAATCCAACGCCCCCATAAATGAATAAGGGATTATACGCTTTTGCTGGTGCTTCAGCTACAGCAAGGGATGCAGCGTGAGCAAACCTGTTGCCAGAACCAATGACAAACGTATCAAACAAGTATTTAGGATTTAATATATTTTGAGGAAAATCATGTTGATCTTCCTCTCTTTTTGCCTTTTTAGCTGGCAATAACAAGTCTGGGTCTTCCTCTTTTTGATTTTGCGGAATAATGAACTTAACAGATAGCTCTTCGCCAGTAATCTCGTACAGAATACCAGCAATTAACTGGGAATAACGCTCCTCGAGCCAATCACGTGCAAATTCATTTGGAGCAGTGATCACAAGTAGATCGCCTTGAAGGGAATGGGCCTTTGTGGACTTCAGCCAGGTGTCATAACTAGGTTTGCTAATCTTTTTCTCAATATTGGCTAGAGCAGCATTCCAAAGATCCGCAATATTCTCCAA